>CAXUEY010000008.1:52604-69565 GCA_964250225.1 uncultured Ktedonobacteraceae bacterium
TTTCGGTCCCCTACTGGTTAAGGTCAAGCGTCTGGGTACACGTGTGCTCAGCGCCTCCCCCGAATACGAAGAGTGCCGTCGCATCGCCCGCACACAACACGTGCCGCTGGAAGAGATCTACGAGGTTGCACGCCAGGTGATCGCGCGCACTATAATAGATCCAGAGCAAGCAGAAAACTGAAAGGGAGAGCAGCACATGGAATTCAAAGATTGGCGCAATTCAGCGGCGAAACCTGCGGAAGAAGAGGCAGCCGCAACCCGCAAACCACGCGGCAAACGCTTTGCGGACTATATCGAGGAGCAAATGCGCGACGCCCAGGAACGCGGCGTCTTCGACAATCTACGCGGCATGGGCCAGCCGCTCAAGCTCGACACGAATCCCTACGCGGGCGAGAAGGCCCTGGGCTATAGTCTACTCAAAAATAGCGGCCACGCGCCCGCCGAGGTTGAACTGGCCAGGGAGATCCGTCTGGAGCAGGAGCGCCTGCACGCCCAACGTGAGAAACTCAGCCAGCGTGGTCACGAACTGCGCCGCCGCCGCGTTCCGCCTTTCGCCAGCGAGAAACGCGCCTACAACACCACCGTTACCAGAGCACTGGCCGAGTACGAGACAACGTTGCGCGAACTCAATCGCAAAATCCTCACGCTCAACCTGACCACACCCGCCAGCATGCACCGCTCCCCGCTCAACGTCGAGCAGTTAGTGAGCGAGTTTCGCGAGGCATGCCCACTGCTGGTGTGATCTATTCCGCACCATCCTGTGAGCATGAAAAACAAGCGAGGATCGTCAAGAAAAATCAAGGATGCGCTATGGTTCCTAAAAACGTTTCTGATACTTAGCTTGCTTAAGCGATGCGGCTCACGAGAATAGATTTCATGCGCGCGGCATTCTCCGGTTGCCCTTTTTTCATCGCCTGGCGCATGAAGAACTCCGCCACCTTTGGCACGCCACTTACCTCATTCGTGAAGTGGACGCGGCAGGTACCCTCGGAGAGCGGCTCGATCTGATAGCTCTCACGGAAGGCCTGGGGAGCATCCGCAGGCGTGGTCAGGGTCAACAAATGGTCCTGCTCAAACTCCGTCACGATCATGGTCTTCTCGCTTTTGTAGCCAGAGTACTTGCCGGACTCGAAGTAGCCGGTCCCCAGGCGCGCCGGTCCTTGCGGGGTAATGTGTTTCTCAAAGACCTCGCCCCCTGTCCAGCTCGACCGCGCCTCCAGGTCGGTGAGCAGCGCAAAGACAGCGGCTGCAGAATACTCAAAAGTGTCGGTATATTCAAAGGTCAACATGGTCTTTTCTCTTTCTGCTTGTATTGTATGTTTGCCCGTCATCAATGTTCATGCCTGTGTCGCCTGCTACGCATAGGGGGAAGAGGAGCAGAGTGTAGCGTGCCAACCATTCCTTTCTCCATCATCATGCAGGCTCGCGCTAAAGTCGGAAGAGGAGCTTTGCGAACGCTTGCGTCAGCATATGCTCCGCATCCTCCTGACTGGTCTGGCTTCTCCAGGCAATGAAACCGTCGGGGCGCACAATCACGGCCCCGCTGGCATCGATGCCATACGCCTTGCAAAATGCGCCATCAGAATCGAGGAGACTACCTGCTTCACCGCCGATTTGATAGCTCTCCAGCGAAAGATGCAGGGCCTCTTGTGCGCGGCGGCCAGCTTCCAGCCAGAGCTGTCCTTGCGGCCCGGCCAGCACGACGAAGTGGAGGCCGAAGAGATCGAGGGTTGAGATCAACTCGCCCTGACACTTCAGCACAACATGGGGTGCGCGTGTCCCCGGCTGTCCCGTCCACCACGTCGGTTGCTGGAACAGGGGAAGCTGCTCATCACCTGCCTCCGGGACAATCGCAGCTCCCGTGCTATAGCGATAGCCCATATTGAGGAGTAATGTATTCACCGTGATCCCTTCTGAACCCTCGGTAAAGCGCTCCTGAGAAAGCAGGGTCACCTGTTCGACTGTATAGTCAGCCAGCGGGCGGCGTTCAGAATCGTAGGTCGCGAGTAAGCGCGGGTTGGCTCCGCCATGCAGAACCGCCGCGAGCTTCCAGGCCAGATTGTGTGCCTCGGCAATGCCTGTATTGCCTCCCAGCGCGCCCGTCGGCGGCTGCGCGCGCGCGGCATCCCCGACCAGGAAGATCCGGCCATCCTGAAAGCGATCAGCAATGCGCGCGACCATTTCCCAGGAGGCCACGCCCTTGAACTGCACCGGGTAATCAGGAATGCCAATGGCGGCTCGAATGAGAGTCAGACAACGTTCCTCTGGAAAATCGGCCTCTGTCTCGCGGTCCGGGTCATAGCTCGCATCCAGCCGGAAGAGGTCTGGTCGCACAGAAGAGCCAGGGTAGGCAGAGAAACCGCCGGACACGGTGTCGTTGGCGAGGAAACACAAGACGGCATCCCGCTTGCGGAACAGCTCGATCAGCCCAGGTGCCTCGAAGACAATACTCATAGAATGGCCCAGGCCGCCTGCTCCATGCGTGCCGATGCCAAGCTGCTGCCTGACACCGCTGCGACCACCGTCAGCCGCGATCAGATAGCGGGCGCGGACCCGACGCTCTATTCCGCTGCTTCGATCACGAATGGTAGCTGTAACGCCTTCTTCATCCTGCTCAAAGATGAGCAATTCGGTCTGATAGCGTAGCTCTCCGCCCATTTGTTTGGCGAGACCTGGCAGCACCGTCTCCAGCACATCCTGCGCAATGAGGCTCCCCCGGATGGGGCTGGCAGGCGTGAAGTAGGCGCTGAAATCTTCCATCAGGTTATCAACTGCCTCGCTCACCAGGGTCTCGACCAGCGGGACATTACTGCCCAGAGAGAAGGGAGGCTCGATCTGACGAATAGCAGCTTCGGCCCCAACCGAACGGAAGATTTCCAGAGTCCGCGCGGTCAGACTTGCCACACGCGGGTGGACCGAGATGCCTGGATGCCGTTCGACGAGGAGCGAGGCAATGCCATGCCGACCGAGAAACAGGGAGGTGGACAGACCAACCAGGCTGCCTCCCACGATCAGCACAGGCGTAGTTTCATCATACATTGATTGCTTATCCATTTTTGCTCCTTATTTCCAGAAAAAGTGAATGAGATGTTATATCTGAATCACCATTCAATACGTTGTTCTAGTTCTTTATGAGTATGGGTCGTCTTGTTGTTGAAAGTATAGCTGTCAGGCGGGTGAGACTTCATCACCTGCCGGGGTGAATGAGGGGCGGGTGATTGCGCAATCACCCTCTGTCACTGCTCTACGGTCTATCAAAGGCTCTTGCGTGAAGAGAGCAGCGGGCTTGTACAAGGAGAAAATCGAACGTGCAGAGTGCGAGATTTAGAAATAGCTGCATGATTTATCCTGAATCGCGTCAAAAAGTGAGCCTGGCGCGAGGAAGAACGGCCAGCTTTTCCAGAGAGAGGTTTAGACCAGATGCAGCTTGTGTGCTTCCTCCCGTGCCTCCTGGCGATTATTAACGCCGAGCTTGAAATAGATGCTCTGCACCTGCGTCTTGATGGTATTGACCGAGACGACCAGTTCACGAGCGATTTCGGGGTTTGAGAATCCCACGACCAACAGGCGTAGCACTCGTTTCTCCTGGGGACTCAGCGGCTCCAGCAAAAAACGCTCACCAGTGCTTGCAATGGGAGTACCGGGCGCCTCCTTCTCGTGGGTGGCAGCCAGGAGCAGCTCGCGTGTATAGCGCTTCAGCGGCTCTTCGTGGAGAGTAGGCAACAGCGTGCGCAACAGATCATACATGGCCGGACCTTCGTCCAGGAAGAGGCGTTGATAGTTCTCCGCGCGCGCCAGGGTCAACGCCTGATGGAGCACCTGGTAGGCCTGCGTTGTTTCCCGGCTAGCATGGTGCGCGAGGGCTTGCAGGACCAGGATCTCCAGTTGAGTGTGCGTCTGTCGCCGTATCTGCGCTTCTTCCTGCCAGATCAGTAGCAGCCGCAGAGCTTCAGCGTTCTCACCCCCGGCGATGAGCAAGCGTGTGCTGAGGAGGGCGTCTTCTTCCTGCTGGAGAAAAATAGCGCTGTCGCTATACTGGAAAGAGGAAACGGCCCTCTGCCTGGCTGTCTCCAGATCACCGGCGGCGAGGGCCAGGCGAGATTGGCAGGAGTAGATGCTGCGCAACAAATGGGGCCAACGTTGGACGCGCGCAGCCAGAGCGGTCAGGTCTTGCTGAGCCTGGGCAGTTGCGCCACGCGCTTGCTGAAGCTGTGCCAGGACCAGAGCGCTTTTGACCAGCATTTCATCGTCGGGGAAACGCTGAAAAATATTCTTAGCCAGGGTTGCCTGTTGTTGCGCGGTTTCCAGATCGTTCCACTCATATGCAAGCGTGGCCAGGTATTGGAGCGTGGTTCCTGTATCCACAAAATCATTGCATGCCTCCGCCTCCGTGAAGACCTGTTGATAGAGCTGAGCCGCCAGGTGGAGTTCTCCCTGAGCCACGTGGGCAGCGCCGAGCAAGAGCAGACTGGCCCGCGCGCCATAATCATTCCGAACCTCTGTGTTGGTTCGGTGAGCTTCCAGCAGGAGCTGTTTGGCCTCGTCTGCCCTCCCATCCCACAATGCGGCTGTGCCAATGTTAATCAGGCAGGCCCCACGCAACGAACTCGCCCAGGCTGGCAGCAGCTCTAAGGCTCGCCTGGAGACCTGAAATCCCTGCACAAAGTCGCTCTGCCACATCAGAGAGGAGGCGCGCAGCGCCTCAACCTCACCCAGTTTGGCGCTTTTGCCCTCCGCTTGCCAGACACGCTCAGCCATGCGCAAGGGCCGTTCGAACTGGGCACGCGTTGTGGGTGAGCGTCGATCAGTGAGAAAGAGTATGGCTGTGGCATAGATCAGGCACAATTCTGGATGCATCTGGAGCTGTTCTTCAGGTAACTGCTCCAACCGGTGAAAGAGGGTAAACACCTCGTTGGGAGTCTGCTGGGGACCGGCGAAACGTTCCATGAGCTGGGCTGCACGGGAGAACTGGCGTACCGCGAGGTCTGTATCAATCGCCTCAACCAACAGACCATGCGCTTCATACCAATGGCTGGCTCTGGCAAAGAGTTCGCGCACCATTTCCTCGTCAAAGCGGCGGCGTGCCTCATGCTGCATGGCCTCAGCAAAGAGAGCATGGTAGCGGTACCACTGGCCAGCTCCCTCCAGGGGATAGAGAAAGAGGTTGGCCTGATCCAGATGTGTGAGGAGCCGTGTACTCTCCTCGCACCCCGTCACCGCCGCGCAGAGTGAGGCATTCAGGCGGCTAAACAAGCTGGTTTGCAAGAGAAACGTTTGCACCTCATCTGGCTGGGTACGCAGAACATCAGCGACAAGGTACTCTAGAATATGCTGGTGACTGCCGGTTATGTTGGTCAGGATATGCTCAATCTCATATGGGTCATGGCGTCCCTGTGCGGCCAGCGTCAACAAGTGAAGTCCGGCTACCCAGCCCTCAATGCGCTCATCGAGCTGAGCCAGCGTTTCAGGCGCGAGTGGGATAGGCAGGGCATGCTGAAAAAACTGCTGTGTCTCTTGCGGCGAAAAGCGCAGGTCTGCGGCGCGCAACTCGCACAGATCGCCGCGCACGCGCCAATGTGCCAGAGGCAGAGGTGGATCACTACGGGTAATCAGCACAACACACAACGTTTCCGGTAGATAATCGAGCAGAAAGGCCAGCGTCTCGTGAACACGAGGCGAGGTGATGGTATGATACTCTTCCAGGACCAGCAGAGCGCGCCCCGGCAGTTGTGCCAGTGTGTTGATAAACAGCGTGAGCGCGCCTTCAAAGGCTGGTTGAGAAGCATGGAGCAAGGTCTCCAGCGTTTCCTGTCCCAGATCAGGCTGGATGCTTGCGCAAGCGGTCAACACGTACCGCCAGAAGCGTACCGGATCGTTATCGCCAGCATCGAGCGCGACCCAGGCCACGGGGGGCAAAGCAGGGCGAGCAGCCATCCAGCTACGCACCAGCGTCGTTTTACCAGAGCCAGCGGGCGCGGAGAGCAGCATCACGCCGCGCTCCAGCCCTTCATCCAGGCGAGTGTAGAGCGTTTCGCGTGTCACCAGTGGACCGCGCAGTCGTGGCGGCGTCAGTTTGGTGCTGAGCAACGCCTCGCTTGCCCCGCGTGCTGCCTGTTCGGCGGGGTCTTTGCTCGCGTGATTCATTGATGCCATCCTCCACACCGATGCGTGTGCTCTTACTCAAGATACAGAATCATACGCATCACTGTCAGAAATGTTGCACATGGTATGTCTCGCATGGCACACGCTCTCAGGCGAATGGAGTCTCTCTCCTGAAGCACGCTTGAGAAGAAAAGACAGCTATCCATTGGAAAATTTGTTTTTGGTTATATAACGCTTGAGTTCATCTTTTATCTGTAATACCAATTTTGCCTGTGAAAAGCGTTCAAGCTCCCTCAGGCTTCTGGATACTCTGTGGCGGCACATCTGCCACTGACCACGAGCCAAAAAACTTGATGGCGTGGGCGTGGTAACGCTGCATAAGCGCGCTAATCTTATCGACCTCCTCCTGCGAATTGGCGTGGACATGCAAAATCTGCTTGCCCTCACGCGCGGCGCTCTGATAGACATGCACGCCCGTCTCATCGGTGGTCCCCTGGAAACTGGAGAGGAAACGCTGCAACCAGTTCTTCTCTTCATCCAGATCCTGGACCTTTTGTTGCGCCTCCTGGCTCTCCATCAAGCGAACCTCATCGGTAGCATAACCAGCGTCCTGAAAGGCCTGGCGCGCCTGACGTGCCTCCTGCACATCATCGATAATGCCGACCACATAATTTTTCGGATAGAGCGTCCCACTGCTCGACTGCGGGAATTGAGGATCGTGGGCTTGCTGTGTCATTAGGACTCCCTTTCTATACCTCGCCCGGCACATGAATGCCAGACAAAGTTGCACAAGTGATTGTATGTTTCTCTGGTCGGGGAAAATAAGAGACCCTGAAGGTAGCACGCTGACAACGCTCAGAAAGTGACTCAGCCGTGTTTCGGCTGATATATTCATGCATATGTATTGTGTTTGTGGAACGAACGTGCTATTATGCTTGAAATACAAACCAGATATGTTGCAGGGAGGGCCATATGTTACAGCAATCACAGCGAACAAATACAACCTACAAAGGCGAAATCACTGAATGCATGGTTTTAGCGAGATTGGTTCAATTAGGATACAATTGCCTTCGACCCTGGGGCCACGATTGCCGCTATGATATCGCTATTGATGATGATGGGGAACTTATACGCGTTCAATGCAAAACAGCAAGGTATATTGAAGAGCGCGGCTGTTTGGAATTTAATACTGTTATTACTTACGCTAGAGTTGGCGGAAAACCACACATTAGGAAGGGGTATAAAGGGGAGGCTGACTATTTCGGGGTGTATTCTCCCCACACAGGAAAAATATATCTGGTTCCAGTGGAAGATGCACCGGAGGGGGGAGCAGCAGCGCTACGTTTACATGCAACAAAAAACAACCAGAACAAAGGTGTGCGTTGGGCTAAAGATTATGAAATATAAAAGAGCCGGTGAGCAGGCTCGAACTGCTGACTTGCTAATTACGAATTAGCTACTCTACCAACTGAGTTACACCGGCTTGCCAAAGATGTAATAATCTTGCTGACGTAAGCGATTATACATGGCAAATTTCGCGCTGTCAAGCGTTTTTTTGTAGCGCTTGTGCAAGATCGGCAATGGCATTGGGGAGAGCGAGATCGGCGCATAGAAGCTCTGCATTATTTGCGGCGTGATGCTGGTTCGCGGGCGTGGATTGAGCGGCGCCTGGGCTATGGCCTTGCGTCTCTGCGAAATGGGACGATATACTGTGGGCGCAATCAATCGTTCTCGCAACTACTGAGAAGCCGGTGATGTTTGCATTGCTGGCTTGAAAGGATAGATCTATTTATGGAGTATAGTGAACTGCCTCTGCGCTATGGTCTGAATCCCCAGCAGACGCCCGCGAAGGTCTTTAGCAAACAGGGGGCACTACCGTTTCAAGTGCTGAATGGCGCGCCCGGCTATATCAATCTGCTCGATGCGCTCAATGCCTGGCAGTTGGTGCGCGAGTTGCGGCAGGCGCTGAGTATGCCTGCCGCCGCTTCTTTTAAGCATGTCAGTCCGGCGGGCGCGGGCGTGGCGGTCCCGTTGAGCGAGGTGCTGCGCCAGGCGTATGAGGTGGAGGATCTGGAGCTTTCGCCGCTGGCTACGGCGTATGCGCGGGCGCGTGGGGCTGATCGGCTCTGCTCGTTCGGCGACTTTGCCGCGTTGAGCGATGTGTTGGACGTGCCAACGGCGCGCATCCTGAGCCGCGAGGTCTCGGACGGAGTGATCGCGCCCGGCTATGAAGCTGAGGCTCTGGAACTACTACGTAAGAAAAAGCAGGGCAAATACCTGGTGCTCCAGATCGATCCGAGCTTTGAGCCGCCCGATCTGGAGCAGCGCGAGGTCTTTGGCGTGACCTTTGAGCAGAAACGCAACACGCTTGTGCCGGACGCCAGCCTGCTCACACATATCCCTACAACACACAAAGAGCTGTCCGAAGCGGCCCGGCGCGACCTGGTGGTGGCGCTGATTACCTTGAAATATACCCAATCGAACTCGATCTGCTTCACGCTGGATGGACAGAGCATCGGCATGGGCGCGGGGCAGCAATCGCGCATCCACTGCACACGCCTGGCAGCCTCGAAAGCCGAGAACTGGTACCTGCGTCAGCATCCGCAAGTGCTCGCGCTGCCCTGGAAGCCCCGCATGAAGCGCGTGGACAAGGCGAACGCGATTGATCTCTATCTGCGCGCGGACCTGACACCAGCCGAAGAGCGTGCCTGGGAGCAGAATTTTACCACGCCTCCCCAGCGCCTCAGCAGCGAGGAGCAGCAGACGTGGTTGCAGAGTTTGCGCGGCGTGACGCTTGGCTCCGATGGCTTTATTCCTTTCCGCGATACCATCGACTGCGCTGCGCACTATGGGGTCGCCTATGTCGTCCAGCCCGGCGGCTCGATGCGCGACGAAGATGTGATCCAGGCATGCGACGATTATGACATGGTGATGGCAATGGCCGGCGTGCGCCTCTTCCACCATTAAATGTGATCCCACAAAGCAAGGCCACTCCCCCATTCGGACCTCCTGGTATCCATGAGGCTCTGCTGGTTCGTATAAATAAAGAGAAGGAGCAGACGTATGGAGCAAAAACAACCGATATCGACACAAACATCTGAAAAAACAGTTCTTATTGTGGATGACGACCATGACATTGGTGAAACGTTGCGTGCCATCATCCTCGATCAAACACCCTATCGCGCACTCTGGATCGCTGAAAGCGATCTGGCACTGGAGGCCGCGTTCCATGTGAAGCCCTCTGTGATTCTGCTGGATTACATGCTGCCCACCCTGGATGGCTTGCAGCTCTTTGACTATATGCAACATCTGGAGCATATGCGCGACGTACCGGTCGTGTTAATTAGCGCGCAAACCTCCATTCCCCTGGAGGAAGTCCGTAAAAGAGGGATGCACTTCCTGCGCAAACCCTTTGACATGGATGAACTCATTACCCTGGTCGAGCAGCTTGTAGAAGGGGCGCGATGAGTACCACGAGTACCACGCGCCAGTTTTTTGCGTAAAAAAAGCTGCTGAGTGACCTTTTTGCCACGCAAACTCGACAGCGCTCTCAGAGATATGGTAAAATATGGCCCAATACATGGAGATCTTCCTCGCCAGACTCCAGGGGCGAGGATACACAGAAGCACGGCTCCAAAGTGAGCAAGATCGGCAGTGGGTTGCGTACAAGAGGAAAGAAAACAGCCGTGCACGTGGCTAGCCGGGCGTTGGTGTGCCTGGTCAACCGTTGCTCCATGTCTAGAGAGAACCTATGCGTACTCTGTTGTTAGCCACAACGAACGAACACAAGCTTAATGAGTTCCGGACCATTTTCCGCGAACTACCGTTTCAACTGCTCTCCCTGCGTGACGTACAAATCGATACAGACGTTGAGGAAACGGGTACGACGTTTGCGGAAAACGCGATCCTCAAGGCCCGTTTCTATGCTCAGGCCGCCAATATGCTGGCACTGGCCGACGATTCTGGTCTGGAAATCGACGCGCTGGGCGGCGAGCCGGGTATTTATTCCGCGCGCTTCGCCGGGCGCGAGACTCCCTACGCCGAGCGCTTCCGCTTGATCTTCGAGCGCCTCCAGGATGTCCCACCAGATCAGCGCGCGGCCCGTTTCCGCTGTGCTATCGCCCTGGCAGAACCGTCAGGCGAGGTCCAGGTGGTCGAGGGGACCATCGAGGGCGTGATTGCGGAAAGCGCGCGCGGGGAGAACGGTTTCGGCTATGATCCCATTTTCCTGGTGCCGGAATATGGCAAAACCACGGCGGAAATGGCCTCGCAAGAGAAACATCGGATCAGCCATCGGGGGCGCGCAGCCGCGGCAGCTCGTCGTTTGCTTGAAGACTGGCCTGCTCATTAAAGCAAGCTAGCATGGGAATGTTAGAGAGAAAACGCAAGGAATATTTATGGGTAAACAGTCGCCGATTCGTGTCGCCCTTGACCTGGAGACCACTGGCCTGCACGCCGAACAGGACGCCATCCTGGAGGTCGCAGCCGTGAAATTTCAGGGATCAGCCATCCTCGATAAGATGGAGACACTGGTCTCTCCTGGCCGCTCGATCCCCTATCGTGTGCAACGCCTGACGGGAATCACGCCGCAACACGTGGCCAGCGCGCCTCGCTTTGACGCTATCTCCAGGCAACTCCAGGATTTTATCGGCAACTACCCCATCGTCGGTCATAGTATTCCTTTTGATGTCGGTTTTCTGCGGCGGCGCGGCCTCGCCCAGCACAATTCCCTGATCGATACTTTTGAGCTAGCCACCGTCCTGCTCCCTTCGCTCAGCAGCTATACCCTGGGTCACGTGGCGCACAGCCTGGGCCTGGGCATTGTCGAGGGCCGTCATCGCGCGATGGTAGACACACTGCTAGCGATGGACGTTTTTCTGGCCCTGCACGCGCGTTTGCAGGAGGTCGATCCGGCTATTTTGCAGGATCTGGCTCATCTGGATGCTCCTCGCGCCTGGCCACTGCTGGCTTTCTTCCGTCAGGAATGGCGCGAACGCACCGCGCAGGATGGCTCGACGAGACGCGGCAGCCTGGGGGATCGTTTCGCGGCCCAGCTTGGCATGGACCCCCGTGTGCTCTCGTTCGCATTGGCCCACCAGGATGCACCTGCTACTCCACTCGCCGCCGAAAACACACCGTCTGCCGATACCACACCCAGCACCCTACCCGATGTTGCGGCCCGCGAACTGGCAACGCTTGTCGAAGTTATCCCAGAAGAGGTCCAGCCGTCGCAAGCCTCGCCCGATCCAGCCCTGAACCCACAATCAGCGCAGCCAGCCGCTCCCAAACACGTTGGCTACCAGACCGCCTATCGCGCCGTGCAGCAGGCCCTGGAGGAGCGCAGTTCATTGCTGATGGAGGTCACAGTCGGGGCGAATGACTACACACCAGCTCTCTTGCCCGCGCTCGAATGGCTTAGCTCATCGGCAACCGATCCAACTCACGAGCACCCACCGCGCCTGGTAATCGCCTGTGCCAGTGCGCATATCGCCCGCCGCCTGGTTGATGACGTACTCCCGCGCCTGCAAACCTCCCTCCAGCACCAGTTGCCCGTCGCATATCTGGCTGAACGTGGCGGCTATCTCTGCACGCACCGCTGGTTTGGCTCTGCCCTGCGGCGTACCAACGGCGAACTCTCCGCTGAGCAGGCGCGCGGCATGGCGAAACTGGCACTGTGGACCTATCAAACGCGCACGGGCGAGAAAAGCGAGTTGACTCTATTGCCCCAGGAGAACGCAGCCTGGGAGCGTATCTCGTCGGGCGTGGAACACGTTTCCCTGGCCGATGGACGCGGCGAGACACCCTACCAGCGCTGCCTCTATCGACGCAAAGGCTACTGCTTCCTGAGCCAGGCCGAAGAGCGCGCTAAAGCAGCCCGCATCGTCGTCACCACTCACGCGGGGCTGCTGGACGATCTCGCCTCTTCGCGCTCGCTCCTGCGTTCGGTTGAGCGTCGCCTGATCCTGGATGCCGACCTGCTAGAAGAAGAGATTGCGCGCTGGAGCAGCCTGGACCTCTCCCATCCGCGTCTGCTCGAACTATTAAACACTATCGGAGTCGAGTTGCCCGACGGACGCTATCAAGGTCTGCTGGCCCTGGCCGCGCCCGCGTTACGCGAGAATGGACCGGGGGGACTCTCAGCCACGCCAACTATCCCCAAAAACGAACTGGATAGCCGTCTGCTCAACTGGTTTCAAGCACTACGCCAGGCCCGCGCCGCCATCGATGGACTCTTTCAGGCGCTCACCCAGTTGTTGCAAGAAGGAGCCAATGGCCGCGACAAAGGCAAAGGGGCATCGACGCATCGTGGCAACGAACGCCCGGACCAGCCGCTGCGTTTGACCGGTTCGACGCGCAATATCGCCGCCTGGCTAGAGGTCGAGCAGCGCTGGAAACAGACCTCGCAGCGCTTGCAGAGCGTTATCGACCTGCTGCATGAAGCGGAAAAGCTGATGCTCACCACGCGCCATAATCGCCATCACCTGGACCAGGAGAGCAGCGAAGGCCAATCCGTAGCCTGGGAACTGGCTGCTCTGGCCAATCGACTGACCGAGCAGCAGCGTCTGGGCAAACAGGCCCTGGGCGCCCCGCCAACCAGCGCATTAGAAAAAGAGCCAGGCCGGGTCTACTGGCTGAAGATACCACAAATACCCGTGTTTCAAGCTCAGCAGCGCCAGGCTGACACACCCGTGCCGTCCGCGCCAGCCGCTGAGAAATCGCCCGTCCTCTATACGCAGGTGGTCTCAACCAGTAAGCTCTTTAAGCAGTATGTGCTGCCACCAGCAGTGAGCGCGGTCCTGGTTGGCGTGGCCCTCTCAGTGGATAACCATTTCACCTTCTCTCGCACGCGACTTGGCCTGGACGCCGAAAGCTGCCCGGCTCTCTCGGTTGTCACCGAGCACCACGAGCAAACCCTGCTCTACCTGCCCAACGATGTGCCAGAACCCAACATGCCACAATACCAGCGCTCGCTCGACGAAGCCATTGTACAGCTTGCTACGAACCTGGATGGCCATCTTGTCGTCCTTTTCACCTCGCACGCGGCCTTACGCGGCTCCTATGCTGGCGTGAAACAACTCTTAGAGACACGCGGCATCCTGGTGCTGGGACATGGCGTGGACGGCTCGCCGCGCCAGCTCTGGCAGACATTTCGCGATCAAGAGCGCGTGGTGCTGCTCGGCACTGGCGCCTTCTGGGACGGCATCGACGAAGTGAGCAGCCCACCCGCCTGCATCCTGGTGACGCGCCTGCCCATGCCCGTCCTCAACGACCCACCAATGGCCGCGCGCACCGAAAACTACTCCGACCAACTGCACCAGATCACCGTACCAATGGCCGCCCTGCGTATGCGCCGTGCCCTCAATCGCCTGGCCTGGAGCCACGAACAACGCAACGCCGTGGTCTTCTTCGACCGCCGTACCATCTCCAAAGAATACGGCGCGACCATCCTGCACAGCCTGCCCCGCTGCTCACAACGCCAGGGAGCTGCCTCGCATATGCCAGAGGTGATCCTCGATTGGCTGACGGGAACGGGAGCGTGGGAATGAGTTCATTTGCAATTATTGCTGACATACATGGGAACCGTTGGGCATTAGAGGCTGTCTTGCAGGATATCGAGCACCGCAGCATCTCCCAGATTATCAACCTGGGAGATCATCTGACAGGCCCGCTTGATCCTGTGGGAACGGCTGATCTGCTGATCGAGCGCGACATGGTAAGCATTTGTGGCAACGATGATCGCGAATTGTTCTTGCCCTGGGAAGAGCTTTCATCCTCGCAGAGATATACGCGCGAACGACTCTCCCCGGCTCATCTCACCTGGCTGCGTGCCTTACCAGATACAGTCGTGGTCGCCGATGAGTTGTTTGTCTGTCATGGCGATTTGTTCGACTCACCGTATCTGCTCGAACAGGTTGAACCGTCTGGCGTCTTTCTGAGGAGCACTCCTGATATCGCGACCAGCGTGGCTGCCATCGCTCAACCGGTCATCCTCTGCGGGCATAGCCATGTCCCTCGCACGGTCTCTCTCCCCCAGGGAAAACTTATCATAAACCCTGGCAGCGTTGGTTTTCCTGCCTACACAATGGAGAACCCCATCCCCTATGCGATGGAATCAGGGAGTCCGCACGCTCGTTATGCTCTTCTTCATAAGTCAGGCCACTCCTGGCAGGTAGAACACGTGCAGGTTCCTTATGACTCAGAATATGCGGCCAGGGTAGCCCTCGGCAATCAACGGCCCGATTGGGCCGAGTGGCTGCGCACTGGTCGAGCACGCTAAGTACACATCATTGGGAACAACACACCTTCTCCTCTTATTGAACGATAATCTCTGCGATTGGTTCAGCATAGTATTACTGTTGACGTGAGCACTTATTAATAGATTGAGTTAGATGAACCGATAGAGGGAGTACACCAGCATGAATGAAAAGATCCAGGCAGCGCTCAATGAGCAGATCAAGAGTGAACTGTATTCTTCCTACTTCTATCTCGCGGCGTCAGGGTATCTTGAATCGATCAATCTTTCAGGTTTCGCCCGCTGGATGCGTTTGCAGTATCAAGAGGAAGTGACGCACGGCATGAAAATCTTCGACTTCATGCTGGACCGTGGTTGCCGACCAACCCTGCTGGCCATCGAGCAGCCGCCCGCCACCTTTCAATCTCCACTCGACGCCTTTACGCAGGCCTTACACCACGAACAGCAGGTCACAGCCGCCATCCACCGCCTCTACGCGCTGGCCGTCCAGGAAAAAGACTATCCCGCCCAGGTGCTCCTGCAATGGTTCATCACCGAGCAGGTGGAAGAGGAGAAAACGGTCTCCAAAATCGCCGAGGAACTCAAGATGGCCGGCGATAACTCCAGCACCCTGCTGCTGCTAAACAGTACGGTAAGTTCTCAACGCAACACATCCTCTGTTTTAACTGATTAGAGAAGCTGCGCGCCCAAATTTACAACTCCTGCATGTGCAGAACGCCTCCACGTCGGGATATAGCAGTTAAAAGGCTAGTTATAGTTGGCGTGTTTAGGAGAAACGCAAAGGAGAGGGAAAAGAGTACCACCTGCTAAGAAGGGACCAGAGTAGATGATACTCTGTCTGCATGCCTCAGAAGGCAAAGTAACGCACTACTTCTCTTCTATCGGTGGAGTATCCGGTATTTCCGGCAACGGCGGGGTATCCGGCAACCCAGGCCACGGTTCTGGCTCGGGATCTGGTGGATCATCGCCAACACCTGCCCTCAATGTGTACTGAAGCTGCTCATCGCTAAGAGAAACCATAAAGAATTTCCTCCTTTTCGGGTTAAACGAACAAAAAGCATCAATCAGGGTATCGATATGTCGCCAGGATGAAAGAGGTAACACCCGCAAGCCGTAACACTCCCTGGGTACTTCTTTCGCTTTAAATGCGACCAGGATCATCTGGCGAAGAAGGGTGTCTTGGATGAGTTTGTCGAGTTGTGTGATAAAGGTGAGGACCCTCTCGTATTGATCATCAATGAGGACAATTTCTTGCGCTTCGGTTTCCATGCAGGTAGCGATGCGTCGTAGTTTGTCCTGTAAACCGTTGCAAAAGATCACTTCTTCTGCGTGGGGAAACTGCTGCTCTCGCAGCCACTGATGAGTTGCAGATGCCATAATCTGGCTTCTTTCCTCAGACTCAGCAGTATATCGAGCAGTGTAGTAGGTAAGTGGGGCGAGCTTTGCGAGCTTCGCTACCCCCTCAACGGCGCCTGACATCGGTAATGCGGAAACAAGAACTTGATGATGAAAGTCAACCCAACCTACTGCCAGTTTGAAATATTTTTCTCCTACTTTCTTCTGATAAGCAATCAGCTCTGGTTGGCGTAAGAAGTCCTCATAATTGAGGGTGGCCAGGCGTTCAGGGGCCACATTCAACTTGAGATCTTCATTACAAACCTGTATGAAACGCCGCTCATTTCGATATCCAATGGTTCCGTCTATGTCCACTGCAATATGCATCATCCTCACATCCTCTCCTGGTTACCTGTCTACTTCCATTGTACTGAGGTGCGGCTTACACGCGCAAGTAATACGCCAACTCCTCTGGCCCCATCCCAGGAAATATCTTGTGAACTGCGCTGGCAAGGTGTTCCAGTTCTGCTTCAAGGATATGATCAATCTCGTCGTTATTGCACGCTTCCAGCGCCTCTCGCGTCGGAATACGCTGGAGAGCCTCGCTCGCGTATTGTAGCACAACCGCGTAACACTCCCATGAATTGGGTGAGTCTGATCGCGCTGCCTGCTGTTGGAGGTGCTCAAGGATTTCAGGTGCAATACTCATCGTATCTTGCCCAGCCTTTCGCATACCTCGTCGGTGGCCGCCTCTTCCCCAATGTGGTCAGAGAGTTGGACAAAATAGGCATCGATCACCCGATAACGGTTCATAATCATCTCATGACTGGCACATTTGACCAGGCCATTTTTGATGTACTGCAACGCCTCTACTTCTTGATCTATGCGCTCTCTTAACCGTGCAATCTCGCTCTGATTTTCCATACGTTCCCTCCAATACGTGTCTATTTATGCTTGTATAAACCTCGTGCAATAGAGAGCTTACATTATTTTACGCAGTAATTGGTTGCCGCTCTGATGCCAAATGATGCCGACTAGATGCCAAATGCAAGATAACGTATAATGTTCCTGATAAATCGAGTGGACTATTTCAGGGGGGAGCGATTGGAATGGAAGTTAAAGGGAAAAAATCAAATACAAAGCTCCAGCATGAGCGCTTATCTCGTGGGTGGTCCCAGAAGAAAGTAGGTTTGGATATTGGCACAAGTAAGGAGATGGTCAGCCGGTGGGAAACCGGTGAACGCACTCCAAGCCTTTACTATCAAGAACA
>CAXUEY010000009.1:0-7469 GCA_964250225.1 uncultured Ktedonobacteraceae bacterium
ATCTCAGCGGGGGCCAGTTTGCCGGTGGCCACGTAGTCCATAAATAAAAGCGGCGTGGCTTTTTGCGTCAACAGGTCGTTAATCGAATGGTTGATGATCGTAGCCAATGCCCTCGAAGCGCCCGGTCTGCGAGGCCAGCAGCGTTTTGGTGCCGACCCCATCGGTGGAGGCGACCATTGCCGGCTGGTGCATCCCTTTGAGCGCCGTGGCCAGAAAGACGCCCGCGAACGCGCCCATGCCCGCCTGCACCTCCGGGCCATGCGTCGCGCGCACGTCGTCTTTAATCAACTCCAGCACGGTATCGGCGGCGGCGATATCTACACCGCTGGAACTGTAGGAAACTGGTCCCTTATCCAGAGCGAGCACAGAGCTTGAGCGCTCTTTTGTTCGCTCGCTCTGAGAGGAGACTGGCGCGTGAAGAAACTGCTCCTGTACGTAGTTGTACGCGTTTTGAAAGATCAGCAGCCCATCGCCGGGTCCATCGACGTTGCGGTTCTGGGGATGCAGAATGGCTTTCAGAAAGCGATCCGGGTGCGGCATCATGCCCAGCACAGTGCCGCGCCTGTTGCACACACCCGCGATCTGGCCCATAGAGCCGTTGGGGTTGGCCGGATAGGGCAACTCCTGCTCTGACAAAGTGGGCGTGGCAGGTGAGGGTGCAGCCTGCCGCGTACTTCTAGTATACACTAGCGCCGCCTGGCCGCTTGCTTGCAACTGCGCCAGTTCGTCCGGGTTGGCGAGCACAAACTGCCCCTCGCCATGTCCAACCGGCAGTTCAAGAGGCCGCTCGAAGCCGCGCGTGAAGATGCAGGGGCCGGGCGTGGCTGCGAGTGCGACCCAGCGACATTCGTAGTGCGCGGACGCATTGTCGGTCAGCGTGGCGCTCAGGGTTGTGGCGCTCTCCTCGAAAGAACCGGGCAGCAGACCGGCGCGCACCAGCGTCTGGAAGCCGTTGCAGATGCCCAGCACAGGCCGACCCTCGTCCACAAACTGGCGCAACTCCCGCGCTAAATGGACGCTCATATTCTTCGCCAACAGCGTGCCAGCCCCCAGGTCGTCGCCATACGAGAAGCCGCCAGGGATCACCAGAAAATGGTAATCCAGTAGCTTCTGGGGCTGTTTCAGCAGTTGATTGATATGCAGCAAGTCGGTCTCGAAACCAACCTGACGGCAGGCATAGGCCGTTTCGCGATCACAGTTAATGCCTGGAGCGCGCAGCACTAAGGCGCGAGCTGTGCTCATGCTTTTCTTCCTTTCTGCTCTGACGCATCCAATGGCGCTCCAGAAGTTGGCCGAAGTGGATCAGAGATTTCCCTTTTCCAGGCTGCTTGCAGAGTCGAGATGGGCAGGTCCACCAGCGTGTGTGTATCCTGGCGTATGACCAGGTAGTCAGCCTGCGTCACGCTGCCGATGCAGGCAAAATCGTTGACCTCGAACTGATGCAGGAAACGCTCAAAGGTCGCCTGCTGTTCCGGGGCCACTTCAACCAGAAAACGCGTGGCCGATTCGCTAAAGAGCAGGGTCATGGCCAGTTCAGCGTTCGCCTGGAGATCGTGCGGGATCTTCGCCAGATTCAGGTCCAGGCCCGGCTGACCGGCCAGGGCCATTTCAGCGGCAGCCACAGCCAGGCCGCCTTCGGAAAGGTCGTGGCAGGCCTGTACAATCCCGGCGCGAATGGCCGAGCCAAGTGTGCGCATGGTCACGCGAGCCTGCGCGAACTGCACGCGTGGCAGATTGGTCTGGGAGAAGCGCTGCTCAAACTGGGCGCGGTCCAGTAGCGTGGCGTAATGCGAGCCGAGCAGCTCATCGTGGGTCGCACCGACCTGGTAGAGCAGATTGCCCGGCGTTTTCAACGACATATCGATGGTGGCCGCGGCGTCGTTGATCGTGCCAAACGCCGAGATGACCAGCGTGGGAATGACCGGCAGGCGCTGGTCTTTGGCGCGATACTCGTTGTTCAGGCTGTCTTTGCCGGAGACAAAGGGCGTGCCGAAGCCAATTGAGGCGTCGTAGCAACCCTTGACCGCGCGCACCAGACTGCCCAGTTGCGCGGGATCGGCGGGATTGCCCCAACAGAAATTATCCAGGATCGCCGCGTGCTCGATATCGCCACCCACCGCCGTCAGGTTGCGCAGGGCCTCGTCCACCGCGCAGGCCGCCATATGATAGGGATCGACCAGGCTGTAGAGCGGGTTAACGCCGTTAGAGAGCACGATGCCAGCGCTGCTCGGCTCATCGAGAATGGGCTGCAAGACTGCTGCGTCTCCAGGACCATTGCCAGCGCTGCCCACCAGCGGCTTGAGCACGGTTGACCCCTGAACCTCGTGGTCGTAGCAGCGCACAATCTCCTCTTTCGAGGCAATCGTGGGATGGCTGAGCAGGGCGAGCAGAGCATTGGTTGCATCGAGTTCGCGCTGTGGGCTGGCTGGTGCGGTCCGTGAGCTGACGCGCTGCATCTGGGCCACGTAGGTCGCGATCTCATCGGCGGTGGGAGCCTGCCAGGTCGCGTCCAGTGTGCGGTCAGGGCGGCCATCGTGCAGGAAGGCCATCTCCAGGTCGGCCACCACCTCGCCATGATAGGCCACTTTCAACCGTTTGTCGCCGGTGAAAGTGCCGAGGATGCTCACCTCAACCTCCTCAATCTCGCAGATCTCCAGTAGCGCGTTGAGTTTTTCTGGCGGGACCGCCAGGACCATACGCTCCTGAGCCTCAGAGAGCCAGATTTCCCAGGGGGCAAGTCCCTGATATTTCAGGGGGGCCTTTGAGAGTTCCACCTGCACGCCAATTTCCGCGCCCATCTCGCCCACAGCCGAGGAGAAGCCGCCCGCGCCACAATCGGTGATCGCGCTATAAAGTCCGAGATCGCGCGCTTGCAGAATCGCGTCGGTGACCTTCTTCTCGGTAATTGGCGCGCCGATCTGCACGGCTGTCCCGGCCTGGGCGTTGATCTCGCTACTCATCTCGCCGGACGAGAAGGTCGCGCCGTGGATACCATCGCGTCCTGTGCGTCCGCCCAGCGCCACCACCAGGTCGCCAGGTCGCGCCTCGCGTGGATGGCTGCCGTGTGGCAACAGGCCGAGGCAGCCGCAGAAGACCAGCGGATTGTAGAGATAGCCAGGATGGTAGAGCACCGCGCCATTGACCGTGGGAATGCCCATCTTATTGCCATAGTCGCGCACTCCATTAACCACGCCATCGGCTACGCGACGCGGTGCGAGTATGCCAGCGGGCAAGGTTTCAACATCGCTATCGGGCGGGCCGAAGCAGAGGATATCCGTGCAGGCAATTGGCTGTGCCGAGACCCCCAGCACATCGCGGATCACGCCACCCACACCAGTGTTGGCTCCACCAAAGGGTTCGATAGCCGAAGGATGGTTATGCGTCTCTACTTTGAAGGCAATATCGTGCGTCTCCGTGAAGGTGATGATGCCAGCATTGTCGCTAAAGGCCGAGACCACCCAGGGGCGCGCAACCTCGCGTGTGGCACGCATAATATACCGCTTGAGCAGATTGCGGATCGTCTCTTCGTGCTCGACTTTGCCCGCGCCATCCAGTTCGCGATACTTGATCGTCGCGCGAAACGTCTTATGGGAACAGTGCTCGGACCAGGTCTGGGCCAGCGTCTCCAGTTCGACATCGGTGGGTTCGCGGCCCAGTTCGCGGAAATAGTTCTGGATCGTACACATCTCGTCGAGGTTCAGCGCCAGCAGGCCGCCTTTGCTCAGCTCAAGTAGCGCCTCACCGGACATCCTGGTCAGTGGCACGCGCGCCACATGATCCAGCTGCTCTGCCTGCGCCTCATCCTGACTTGCCAGCGCCGGAGCTGCCTCGAACGGCTCCTGCTGAACGCCAACACCGTGCAACGTATACTGCTGGATAACGGGATTATACAGCAGAGACTCAGCGATCAGGCGCACCTCAGCAGAATGCAGGCGCCTATCGAGCACGAAACGCCGACCCGTCTCCACATGTGCAATCTCCGTAATGCCGAGTAGATGCGCGCCCGTAATCACACTCTCGGCCAGAGTATCCGTCACGCCAGGATGGAAAAACACATCCACCACATGGTCCGCATCCGCCGCCGCAGCTGCCCGGAAGATCCGCGCCTCCTGCACCACGGGATCGACCAGCAACTGACGAGTCAATTGATCGATCTGAGAGGGGACAAGAGTGCCGGTAATCTGGTAAAGTTGGGCGGTGTGGAGGGTAAGGAGAGACTGGCTGGCGGTGATTACACTGAGAGAGGGTAACTGGTGCGCTGGTAAATGTTGTACCTCGCCGGTCAGTTTGCGCGCCTGTAAGTCATGTTGACTCGAAACTGCCCGGACTTCGATAAAATAAAAATTCACGATTCCTTTGTCCTGTGGGCTAGGGAGTTTGTTTGTAACTATTCCGTTGGTTGGAACAGGGGTATTGTATCACCTGGTTTTGGGTGATCGCAAGGAAGGGCTATAGTTCTGTTGAAAAACCTGCTGCTCGCCTAAAGATGTAGACTTTACACTGGTCTGGGCGCTTATCGCTCACGAACAGCTAAGGTAGCAAGGCTTGCTCTTGCAAAAAACCAGCCATAATGATATACTCAACCTATCGAAAGACGTTTTTTCAAAAACGGGAAAGGAGGTGCATATCATGAACAACACGCTCAACCCAAAGAGGCTATGCACCTCAGCAGATCTACGCGTGACAGGCTAAATTTCACCTCAGGTGCATCTTCTCCACTTTTTCAGGCCCTTCATACACACCATGCCGGGGTAGTGTTTGCCCTGTGCCTTATGCTGTTGCAAGCAAGAAGAAAGCGAAGAATACCCATGACCACCTATGCTTTTAAACCCGTGTTGCTCGATCTTTTACGGAAAGCCCAGAGCGAGCAGAATGCCTTTTTTC
The DNA here is from genome assembly GCA_964250225.1 of uncultured Ktedonobacteraceae bacterium. GTDB lineage: Bacteria > Chloroflexota > Ktedonobacteria > Ktedonobacterales > Ktedonobacteraceae > Paraktedonobacter. Next base: position 4,885 of record CAXUEY010000009.1, read on the forward strand.
AGGAGTTGCCCCCTGCCGAACTGCAGATCGTTGGCGAGCCGGACTTCTGGTCGGCCAAAGACCACGTGGCTCATCTGACCTTCTGGCGTAGGCGCCTTGTCCAGAGGCTCACCGCCATCCTGCAAGGTCAGGAGTTGCCACCAGACGCGCAAAGTTATGAGCAACTCAATCCCATCATCTTTGCCGAGCAACGGGAACGTCCCTGGTCCGCTATCCACGCTGAATCTGAGCAGGTCTATGCCGAGCTTCTCAAGTTAACCGAGCAACTGAGCGACGATGAGCTGACGCTCCCCGGACGTTTCAATTGGATAAATGAGGGAGAGCCGCTCTATATCGCCTTCATGGGCAATTGTTACGAACATACCCAGGAGCATCTCACGCAGTATTATCTTGACCGTCACGATCTGCCGCGCGCGACCCAGATCCGTGAAGCCTGGGTCGAGAGAGTGATGCAGTCTGCCGCACCGGAAGATCTGAAAGGGACTGTCCTCTACAATCTGGCCTGCTTCTACGCGCTGCATGGCCAGTTGGAGAAGGCCGCTACTCTCTTAGAAAAGTCACTGGCACTCGCTCCACGCCTCAAAGAGTGGTCGCTGAGCGATCCCGATCTGGACGCGCTGCACGCTCAATCAGCTTGAATGGGTCTTCAAAGACAATGAGTTCAGAAATCAACGACGTTTTTAGCGCACAAGAAATGAGAATATATCCATGACCGAACACGCTTTTTCGCTCGCTCCGTTCTACAAAGGCTGGGATGTGTACCAGCAACACCTGGTGCATGTCGTGGCTCCTCTCTCGCCGGAGCAGCTCGACCTGCGGGTAGCGCCACACCTGCGCTCTGTTGGCGGCATCGCGACCCATATCATTGGAGCACGCGCCGGATGGCTACATTATGTGCTTGGAGAAGGCGGCGAGGATCTCGTATCGCTCAACGAACGGGGCAATCCAGACCAGCCAGCCTGGTCCGCAACTGAACTGGTCAAGGGACTGGAAACGACCTGGCAGGTGATCCAGGATTGCCTGCAACGTTGGACTGTTGCTGATCTAGAGGAGATTTTCCACGACACTGACGACAATGGTGAGGAAGAGACCTTTACGCGCCAATGGGTCATCTGGCACCTCATCGAGCACGATGTCCATCATGGTGGAGAGCTTTCGTTCGCGCTTGGCATGCATGGCGTGCCCGCGATTGATCTGTAGAATCACATGGTATAGTTTGCCCTATTCTTGTCAATATTGACAAGAATAGGGCAAACTTCTTGTTAAAACTATAGCGCTCGTGCAGTAAAAAACAACTGAATTTTAATCTATCAACGCCTATAGTGCTCTTTAAGAGCCATACTAGCTAGTGGATGTAGAAACCTGTTGTAAGTTCTCTCCACCCGTATTGCCTGCTTCGGTATAGAGTAAACTGCCATCGGGCTGGAGTGCCACGGTGACTGCATGACCGGTCGCATGGGAGGTGCTACTTGTTATCACACCATAGGCTGTGGAGCCGACGATGCGTGAAAACACGATATGATCCTGGTTGCCATCTATAATATTGCCATGTGCATCAATTGAATCGCAAGGTGGCGATGCGCCCTGATCACACCATTGGTAGGTTCTTGATTCAATTGTTGCCTTTCCGTCAACTGGAAAGATCAGAACATCGCCACCACCGTGACCGCCGCTCGTCATTGTCCATGTACCTACAAACATATGGAAGTTGGGAGGTGATGTTGGGGTTGGCTTGAGAGCAGATGCAGACGTAGCTATTGCTTGCCCCTGATGCTGCCGAATCACCGCCACAGTCCCGACGCTGCCCGCGGCTATGACTGCGGTGACAACGAGGCCCACAACTACTTTCGTGACGAGAGTTACTCCCCCTTTAGCAGCGGCCTGCGTGGCCACATGGCGCGCGAGATGTGTCGCCTTCTTTGCATGAGACGCTCCTGACCGCGCAGCAGATGAAGCATGGGGCGCTCCCTGTTCGTGGGAAGAAGCGCCTGTATGCGTGCTATGAGCATGTTGCATGGCTCCGGCGTGGTCCCCTGCATGGGGCGGAGTCGTGTTAGCGGGTTGCGGCGAACCGGGTGTCCCCTGCATGGTCGGCATGTGACCGCTCTGGGGCGTGCCAGAAAGGGTGGGAATATGGCCAGGCTGAGGGGTACCCTGGATTATCGGGATATGCCCACTGGCAGGCTGCTGGACAACAATTGGCAACGGAGTGAACTGTTCGGCGCGTTCTCCTTGTGCACTCTCACGCTCACGGCTCGTTACGTCCTGCTCAACGGACTCTCGTGGATGTGCGATCAGGGTGGCAGATGGATCAGCGTTGGCTGTTATCCTTGTCTCTTGTGGCATAACATCGGTAATCGTGGATGGCTTCGCGGGCAATTCCAGCGAGTGCCCGCATACTCCACAAAATGACGCATCTGGAAGCGTCCGCGTGCCGCAAAAACGACAGAAAGTCATGGATGGTGCTCCTTCCCATGCAAGCATGCAGCGAATTTCTCTTCATACTATAATACATTACGCAATGCCCGTTTGAGCTGTGCATTTTCGTAGTCGCGCATAGAAGCATAGATGGAAACCTGAGCTAC
>CAXUEY010000009.1:7569-65638 GCA_964250225.1 uncultured Ktedonobacteraceae bacterium
CAAAGGATGATTTCTAGCGCAGAGCTTTGGGGGTGGGTGGCAGCACGCCAGCATCCACGACTGGCAACTGACGATAGATCTCAGCCCCGTTCAGTACCGAACGCCAGCTTTTAGCAGAGCGCAGGTTCTTGAGGAAGTCCGTTTGCAGGTCGATGCCCACGGCCTGCCAGTACAGGCTGATGGAGCGGCGCGCGAAGGCGATATCGTTGCGCGGCTCAATGCGGTCCAGGTCCTCGAAGAAGAAGCCGCAACTGGTGAAGCTGTACTGCTGGTAGTATTGCGCCTCCAGCAATTGCAGGGTACGCCGGGCCAGCAGTTCACTGGCGGGCGCTTGCTGATGCTTGCCAAAGTTCTCCCAGAAGCTCTCCTCGCTTTCCCAGCCGTTGCGTACAGCCAGATAAGCATCGCGAGCAGACCAGGGATCGGTCAACGTCTCGGTGGCGTACTGCTCAAACACCTGGTCGCCACGTGCTGCGAGACGATTGAGGGCGTGGCGTAAGGCACCTTTCCAGGAACTATCGCCCTCGGTGCATTCGCAGCCGCCGTCCCAGCGGGCGATGCCGTGGTGACAACTCCAGGCGCTGGGCAAGCGAAGTTCGACCTCGCGTGTGGCCGGGTAGAGCTGCATATAAGTTTCGAGGGAACAGATTTCAAAGCCGGCAGATGGCGCGCCAACGTTAATCAGGTGCGTGAGAAATTTATCGCGCCAGGGGCGATGGTGCCCGTACAGTTCGCCATCGGTGGCGATCAGGATCAATTGCGGCTGGCCTGCCTCGCGTTTGGCCTGCTCGATCTGGTCCGGCAGGTAATGGGACGCGAAGAGGTCCGCGTTGCTGGTGGTGTTCCAGTCGAAGGAGACGCCGCCGGAGAGGGGCGCGTTATAGAAAAAGACCGCGATGCTGCGTCCATCGAAAAGGGGCACGAGGTACGGTTCGGATGGGTCGATAGGGTTGGCCGCCTGCCAGGGGGCAAGCACGGTATAGGTGATGCCATGCTGAGCCAGCACATCCAGCGTCTCCAGGTCCACCGCCGTCTCAGCCAGCCACATACCTGTGGCCTCGTGTCCATAGCGCTGACGAAAATCGCGCAAACCCCAGGCGATCTGCGTATGCTTATCGCGCGTGGTTGCCAGGGGCAGAATGGTATGGTTATAGGCCTGAGCCATCGCATTGCCCACACCGTAGCGCGCGATATGTCGATGGTCAGCTGTGATAATGCGCCGCAGGACTTCTGGATGGGCCTGTGCCAGCCACGCGGCCAGAGTCGGCCCCAGATCAAAATTGAGCGCGTCAAAGTTGCCCGCTGAAGCATTGGGGGCATAGCATTCTGAAGTGATTTTTTCATTGAAATTGGCGAAAGGCGTGGCCGCGGCCTCGCGGGGAATCTGGTTGGTAAAAGGGTCTTCGCGTGGAGGTTGATAGAAATGTCCGTGCAGGCAGAGATACACCTTGCCGGGGGCGAGCATATTTTTTTCATTGCTAGCATCTTCTAATTGAATGGAGTGTGTTGGTTCAAGCATAGGACCCCTCTCAACTGGCTGGTTCGCGGGCCATTTCTGGCTTACAAACACAAGCATAGAACATCTCTTTCTCTCTCGACTCACTACATTATTTTAACACGACCAATGAATACCCTACTATAATACGGATGGTTAGAAGAGAAAGTTTTTGTGATCGCAGCCTATCCCCAAATGGTTCAGGGTGAGAGAAGCAGAGAACGGGCGCTCACTGCTTCTCTCACATCTTCTACGCTTTACGCGCCTAAAGACAACTGATTGTGGCCGTTGTGGCTATGATGCTGCGCGCTATTGAGGAAATCCTCGTAAGCCTGACGCAGCCTGGGGTAGCGCAGGAGAAAAACCCCGGCATATTCTTGAGTCAGCGGGCGAGGCTGGCGCAGCAGGTGCATATTCACGTCTTTGAGGTAGTGATTCCCCTTCTTCCCGTTGCAGGAGCGGCAAGAGGCCACCAGGTTCTCCCAGGTGCTCAGCCCACCACGCGAACGCGGGATAATATGATCAAGCGTGAGTTCGCGTGTGTGCTTGCCGCAATACTGGCAGGTATCCTCGTCGCGCAGCAGAATATTCGCGCGCGTAGGCTGCAAAACCAGGCGCGGAATCCTGACATTCGCCAGCAGCTGCACGATCACGGGGTGCTCCAGCTCCAGGCGCCTGGCTAGAATACTCTCCTCAATCAACTGACGCACATTCTCATCCACAAACGTCACCTTCTGCTTGGAGAGAAGGACGATGAGACGACGTTCAGGAATGACCGAGAGAGGTTGCAGCGAAGAATTCAGTACAAGAACAGGCATGAATGACTTCCCTTTCCTCTCTGTCAGAGCCAACTCTCAAGAACAAACAGCGAGGAAGAAGCCTGAGGTATACGTGTGGCGGAAGGGGATCAAACCCCGACTCCTCAGCTTCTAGCGCCGTTTGTCACGACGACCAGCTGGATAGGAGCGGAAGTGTTTTGCGTCTCCAGGTAAGTGTGGCACAGCAAGCCGTCCGCCGCGTCTCCAATGTGCTGCTTGCCAGCATGGACACGCGGTAGCCAGATGACACCATCCAGTTAATGTGGATGAATGGATCTGTACTGCTCGCATCGCCAACTCCTTCAAGGTTTTTCCCTGTGCAATGGCCTGTAGGGATATGCCATCCTGGTCGGGGTGAGAGGACTTGAACCTCCGACCTCAGCGTCCCGAACGCTGCGCGCTAGCCGACTGCGCTACACCCCGAAAAAAACATTCCGCGCAAGAAATTCGCTGGTCCTGACCAGTGAACTATTTGCAGTGCCCGACACGTTCTCCACAAGTGTAGAACGGCTTGATAGGCACCTCCCCTGCTTCAAGCCTAGTATAACATACCGCGTCAAGCCCTTACAAGGGGGGAGACACGTGAAATACACGATCATACAAGTGGAGTTGTGATCGTGGAACAATGTTTTGCAGCAAATGTTCATCCAGACACCCCACAGACGCGATAAATATCGCAACGATAACGTTACAAAGTGTAGAGGAAATGGTCTTTTTGAGGGTCGGGATAAGCTCAAGTTCCCCCAGAAGGGAGAGTGGCTTGCCTCTTGTTCACGGGCATGCTATATTGAGGCCATCGTACCTACGCATTTTTTAGAAGGGGCGGAAGCGCTATGCATTTTAACCTGGCGAACTGGTTGTTTCAAGATCCATGCACGGCAACAGGCTGCTATGTCGGTGGACCGGCACCAGAAATGTTTCATTTTTATCCACACTGGATCATTTTTTGTGCTTTAGGCATTTTGGTCGCCTTCTACTACTCGGTAGAGGGCCGCAAGCGTTTTACCAAAAACCGTCCGTGGGTCAAGTATATGTTGGACCGCTATCTGGGCTGGCTGGCGGTGATCTGTGTGATCGGCCTGCCCTTGATCTTCTCGCGCGCGTACCTGGATCAGTTTTTCTTTGCCTGGCGTGCCTGGCGCTACCTGTGGCTGCTCGCCCTGGTGGTCTGGGGCGCCCTCTTCCTGGTCCATCGCCTGACAAAGTATAAGCAGGAAAAAGAGTACTACACGCATATGCAGAGGCGCGAGCAGTATATTCCGAAGAGCAGCAAACGCAAAGCTGCCACGGCACGGCGCTAACACGCTAATGCACAAGCGGGCAGAGGCAGCAAACAACGCGAACCTGCCGCCAATACAACGCACGGGTCCAGACGTGGGAATATCCTGGACACAGTGCGCGGGTAGCACAATGCCGTCAGGTATGGTGCCGGGTGTGGCCGGGATCATCCTGGCGGGCGGCCGCAGTCGGCGCATGGGCAGCAACAAGGCTCTCCTGCCCGCGCCCGGCTCGACCACGCGCACGTTTGTGGAGCAGCTCGCGCTGCGACTGGCTCCCCGCTGCGTCGAAGTGCTCCTGGTTGCACGCGACATCGCAAGCGGCCAGGAGTACGCATCGTGTGCGCCCCCAGCTAACTGGCGCCTGGTCTACGATCAAACGCCCGATCAGGGTCCGTTGATGGGCCTTGCCAGCGGTCTGCGAGCCATTACCTACACGCACGCGCTGGTCGTCGCGGTTGACCTTCCCTGCATACGGCCCACACTACTGAGCTGGCTGGCCGCGTTCCCGCTGACCGACGAGGTGCTGGTGCCGTGTGTCTCCGGCATACCCCAGGTCTTGCTGGCCCGCTACCCCCGCGCGATACTCCCCACCATCGAGGCGTGCCTGCGCGAGGGACGACGCGACCCCAGGGCGCTACTGGAGCGCGTGCCCATCCACTTTCTGGACGAGGAGCAGGTGCGCGTGGCTGACCCCGATCTCCGTTCGTTTCTGAATGTGAATACGCCAGAAGATTTCGCTCAGATCTCCGCGTTAAAAATGTGATACCCTGGAAGAGCCACTATCTATCGTGTTCTGGAGTTTGTTATTGTATGACAGAAAACCCTGTACAAGAAATCAAACTGATTGCTATCGATATTGATGGCACGCTACTCACACCTGATGGTCAGATCACACCTCGCACACACGCGGCGATCCAGGCAGCACAACGCGCGGGCATCATCGTTACCCTTGCCACAGCGCGCCGCTACACGACTGCCGGGCTGATCGCGGCAAAACTGGGCATCGACCTGCCCCTGATCACCTATGATGGCGCCCTGATCGCCCACTATCCCAGCGCCGCTATCCTGGATAGTCAGGTACTTGCCGCCAGCGTGGCCTGCCAGGCGGTAGAGATTTTCCAACACCATAGAGTCCAGCCGATTATCCATCCCTGCGATTGTGTGGTTGAGGAAGTGTGGACGGGGCCAGCCGCGCACGATCATCTAGAACTGGCCGAGTATGTGACAATTGTGCAGGGAGAAGACCGCCTGCGCCGCATGACCTATGAAACCCTGTGCGCTGGCATGGTTAACCCCTTGCGCGTCGTGGCCTTTGTTGCCGAAGAGACCATGTACACCCTGCTGCCCGCGCTGGCGGAACTGGACTGTGCCTGCTATATGCTCAAACTGGGGAGCTACGGCTGCGCTGAACTGACCCTGATGTGCAAAAATTGCTCCAAAGCCAGCGCGGTGGCCACTCTCGCCGAACACTACCACATTCCTCTGGCACAGGTCATGGCCATCGGCGATAACACCAACGACATCCCCATGCTGCAACGCGCAGGCTGGGGCGTGGCGATGGGCCAGGCTCCGATAGCGGTGAAGGCAGTGGCCAGGGCCGTCACCACCAGCAATCTGGAGGATGGCGTCGCCCTGGCCATCGAACGGTACGCGCTGACGCAAGACGCGTGTGCATGTATCTCTCTCGCCGTTGAGGAATAAAAAACCGGACGTGCTTAACTCATTTGATAAATGCGATATTCAATTTCCTTCGCGGGAAGAGGGCCTTCAATCGCTTCTCGATAGGTCATTTCATATTCAAGCTGAAACATAGGTGCTCACTCCTGTGGTAAAATGTCTCCTCCGTCTATCTTACCCATGTTTGAGCGAGAAGAACAAGGTGTAAACCCTTGACAGCACATAAGCCTGCTGGCCCGGTGCCTCGCTTCCCCCCTACTCCCTACTCCGAGGCAGCGTTCTCCTCGACCAGTATCAGAGGCTCTACAAAATGGGTCTCCCATTGCGCGAGATGCGCGGCGATTACGCCGTATGGAGCAGTCATGAACTTTCCCTCCTCTGTATAGTTATCCCTCTTCTTGTTCAGCCTCCAGCTCTTTGAGGATTTTCTGGTCCTGTTTGCTGCTCATATCCAGCTTCGCGAACAGGTCGGGGCGGCGTGCGCGGGTACGGCGTAGGGATTCTTTGCGGCGCCAGCGAGCGACATTGGCATGGTGGCCGGAGAGCAGCATATCGGGCACGCGCCAGCCGCGAAATTCGGCGGGGCGCGTATAATGGGGATATTCGAGCATATTCTGGCTGTGCGACTCTTCGAGCGTGGACTCTTCACCACCGAGCACGCCGGGCAGCAGACGACTGGTGGCATCGACGATAATCATCGCGGCTAACTCGCCACCGGTCAGCACGTAATCTCCCAGCGAAATCTCGTCGGTCACCAGGTGCTCACGCACACGCTCGTCGATGCCTTCGTAGTGGCCACAGATCAGTGTCAGGCACGGGTGCCGGGTCAGTTCGTGGGCAATCTGCTGAGTAAAGGGTCGGCCCTGCGGCGTCATCAGGATAATCGGCCCGCCCTGGTAGACCGCCTCAACCGCGTTGAAGATCGGCTCTGGCTTCATGACCATGCCCGCGCCCCCACCATAGGGATAATCGTCCACAATGTGGTGCTTATCGGTGGTAATCGCGCGAATATTATGTAACGCGATGCTCAACAGCCCCTGCTCCTGGGCGCGTTTGAGAATGCTCTCAGAAAACGGTCCCTGGAACATCGCCGGGAAAAGCGTGAAAATATCAAAATGCATCGGGAAACCTCACCACTTTAAGCGCGAACAATGTATCCTATTATTTTATCTTTGCTGAGCTATTCTAGCATGCTGAATACTTGAAAGCAACAATCCCCCAAACAGGGGATAGCATAATCACACCGCTCAGGGACTCTGCTCCACTGGCTTTTTCTCTATACTTGCTGCTGTAGCCAGTACATCTATAGCTGGTGTTCTACATCAATTCATGTTTGGAGAAGGAGAATATAGACATGGATGCTCTTAAAATGCCGGAAATAGCAGCCCCGAAGCATGTTCGCAGGCACCCATTGCTTAACCGCAATTTTGCCTGGCTCTGGAGTGGACAGGCCATTTCTATTCTGGGCGATTTCATTTTCAATACAACGCTGGTGGTGTGGGTGGCAGTCGTACTGACCAAAGGTCAGGCATGGACGCCGCTGGCCGTCAGTGGGATCTTCCTGGCCGCATCGCTGCCTACGCTGTTGCTGGGAGCGCTGGCGGGAGTGTTTGTGGATCGCTGGAATAAGCGCCTGGCGATGCTATGGGCCAATCTATTGCAGGTGAGCTGTGTCGTATTGCCGCTCATACAAACGAGCGGGGCAGTGGGGAAACAAGGGCTATTCTGGCAACTGGGCACACTCTATCTGGTTGTCTTCCTGGTCAATACTGCTGAGCAGGTTTTTCGTCCGGCCATGTTGGCCCTGATCGGAGAAGTTGTTGCGAAGGATGAACAAGCGCAGGCAATGGGGCTTGGCCAGATTTCGGTTAGTCTGGCCACCTTGCTTGGTCCCGCGCTGGCTCCTCCAATCCTGCTGGCCTTTGGCATCCAATGGGCGCTGCTCATCAACATGCTCTCGTTCCTGGTTTCAGGGCTGACCATCCTCTTCATCCATCCGCCGCAAAGCACGCAGGGATCAGCGCGCAAAGAGCACGCCCATTTCCTGGTGGAGTTTCAGGCGGGAGCGCGTTTTCTCTTCCACAGCCGGATTTTACGGACGATGCTTGTGCTTTCGATCATCGCCTTACTCGGCGGTGGCGCGTTGGCGGCGCTCGACATCTTCTTCGTCACGCAAAATCTGCATACGCCCCCCGTGCTCTACGGCACATTGGAGACGGCGACGGGAGCGGGCGCGATTCTCGGAGCCATTCTTGCGAGTATGTTGGGCGAACGCATTGGCCTGATACGGATGTTCTGGGCTTCTGTGCTGGCGCTCGGCGTGGGTATCCTCGTGTATGCGCGCCTGAATAGCTTTGTGCCCGCGCTCGTGCTGACGTTCTGTTTGGGCATTCCTTTTGCAGCGCTCGCCGTGGCCTCGGGGCCACTGCTGTTGCGTGCCACGCCTCAAGAGTTTATCGGGCGCATCGAAGCGCTGTTTGGTTCGTTCTCAGCAGTCGCCACGCTGCTTGGATCTGCCGCCGCTGGTTACATCGATAGCTTGCTGACTGGCCGCTTCCATCCAACGCTGCTTGGCCTGACCTTTGGGCCTATCGATACCATCTTTATGGCAGCCGGGCTACTCTTGCTCATAAGCGGCCTCTACGCTATGCTTAGTCTACGGCACGCGGATACCAGTTCCGGCATTCCTACCAAAGAGTAGGGGGAAAACTGCGCGCAGAGAGGAAGCACACACGATGCAGTCGAGAAGGACACACATAGGGATCATGACGCAATTTTTCCTGAGCTATTGCCTCGCCGGAATAGTGGCAGCGCTCGTTCTGCTGGTCCTCACCACAATGCACATACACGCGCTCACAGCGCTTGCATGCGCGGGCCTGGTGGGGGGACTCGCCGGTTTGCTGCTGACATTCAACATTCAGCTTGGTCTGTCGCGGATCGAGCAGGCACTACTTCTTCTCGCACGCGGGCAAACTGCGGAAAACCCTGCTTCAGGTCGACAATGGCCGTTTACAGCGTTGTTCGCACGCCTCGATCAGCTCAATCGAATAATCGAGGAGCAGACGCAGCGCGAAACGCTCACTGCTGGGCAGCGCGCTCAGCTCCTATACACAGTCAGCGAGGCGGCGGTACAGGAGGAGCGCAATCGCCTGGCGCGTGAACTGCATGATTCGATTAAGCAACAGATTTTCAGCATTGGGATGAGTGCAGCGGCGATAGAGGCGCGGCTGAGCGGTGGCCTGGGGACCGTTGAAACACCTCTGGCCGACATTCAGCAAAGCGTCCAGGCTGCCCAGAGCGAGATGGAGGCGCTCATCCAGCAGTTGCGCCCGGCCACGCTTGGTATCACGGGTGTGGTAGAAAATCTGCGCACCCAATGCCAGGCGCTGGCCTATCGCATCAATGGCGAGGCCACGATTGAAATAGGGGAACTGCCATCCACCGAACGCCTGGCGCCCACGACTGGTGACGCGCTACAACGCATACTTCAGGAGGCGCTGAGCAATATCGCACGACACGCGCGCGCTCACAAGGTCAGCCTCTCTATCGGTCAGGAACAAGACTCGCTACTGGTCAAACTCCACGATGACGGACAAGGGTTCGCGGTCAAAGAAAGCACACATGGCATGGGACTGGCGAATATGCAGGCACGCGCGAACGCTTTGGGAGGCAGTTTGCAGGTCCAGAGCAGACCTGGCGCGACAACCATTATTATCCGGCTACCCCTCGTAGCTGGAACATCCAAGTCGGAGGAACGCAAGGTACTCAATGGTCTGCTGCGGCGTGCTCACTCCTGGTATGAATATACAAATCTCTGCCTGCAACTTACTGCCGTGGCCATTTTGCTCGCTCTGCCCTTCGCGTTGGTTGGAACTAGCATCTGCCTCACGCTGCTGTGTCTTAGCCTGGCGTACCGCAAACGTTACAGGGTTGCACAGTTGGCGGGTGTGACCAGCAAAGAAGCTCTTGCTCTATATAACAGGGAGTATGAGATATCAGGCACCCTGTGCCTTGTTCTCGGTATTTGCGCCTGGTACTTCCCGGTCGCGCTGAACGGGCAAGCGCCGCACCTTTTGACAATTCTGTCAGCAGGCGCTTCTCTTGTGGCAGTCGCGTTGGCGTTGCTGCTCTACTGGAGATATCGCGGGAGCATCACTGCCTATCTGCGCTATCTCTCACCGAAGGAACGCGTAGATGAAAGCAAGCAGCATTTGCGCATGCTTCAGATGAGCCTGGGCATATGGTTGGGAGTCGTGGTGCTGGCCCTTTTCATCGGCCAGTTCGAGCTGGTTTTTCCGCCGCATACAGCCGAGCAATGGTCAAGCGACGCCACGCTCGCCCTGCTCGTCATCTGGCCGGTGCTTGAACTGGTGAATTACGCCTTACAGGGCCACTTCCGAGCGCGCAAGACCGCTCAATTTGAGTAGGAGAAGGTGAGAATGAACGACAAAATTCGGGTCGTCCTGGTCGATGACCATCACATTGTCCGCCGGGGACTACGCAGCTTCCTCGAGTCCTTTCCCGATCTCGTGATTGTCGGAGAAGCGGCCAGTGGAGAGGAAGCATTACAACAGATTGAAGAGTGGCTGCCCGATGTGGTCATCATGGATCTGCTGATGCCCGGTGGCATGGATGGGATCGAGGCCATCCGCCGCATACGCGCGCTCACACCTCATACTCAGGTTGTGGCCCTCACCAGCACCACCGACGATGCCCGCGCTATCGCCGCGCTCAAGGCCGGGGCCATCAGCTACGTTCGCAAGGGGTCCGACCCCAAAACCTTCCTGGCGGCCCTGCGCGGTGCAGCTCGCGGCCAGGGCGTGCTTGATCCCGCCATTGCCAGCGCCGTTCTACAAGAACTCAGCGGCCAGAAAAAATCCGCCAATGCCTTGAGTACACGGGAACAGGAAGTGCTACAACAGATCGCCCTGGGTCGCACAAATCGAGAAATCGCCGATACATTGATAATAGGTGAGGAAACAGTTAAAACACACGTCGGCAATATCCTGGCCAAACTCCACCTGAACCATCGCGTGCAGGCCGTCATCTACGCCCTGCAAAATGGACTGGTCTCGCTGGATGAGATGACAGCGGAAGATAAACCCTAAGAGGCAGGTATTCTCTCACTCTATAAAAGCACATGCTAAAAAGAGGATAGCTTATGCAATTGAAGAAATGGGAAAACCAGAGTACAATACACATGGATCAATTAATATCAATGAATGAGAGAGTCTACTCATAACAGCCTGCTCTCTTGCCTGTTTGCCCTCTTTTTCTGAGAGAGTGGCAATAACGATGGAGAATTTTGTTATGCCTTATCCAAAACCGACACCCCCTGACTCCTCTGGAGAGATCGTCTATCCGGTGGAACACTTGCGCGAAACAGCAGCGAAGATCCTGGCGCAAGCGAGCAACGCACAGCAGCAACACGACACGGCTTTGCAAGCACTACAAAAGTACTTTTATACTCCTGATAACTGCGATCCGCTGGTCGCAGAGATTATCTTTGGGGTGCTGTTGCCCTATACAGATCGGCTACGCGCGAGCTATGACTGGCAGATGAGCATGGCCAGCGCGCTCTTCACTATAGTAGATGCGATTACCGAGAATGAGAATCAAACAGCGCAGAGTTTCACACCGGGACATGGAGCTGCCCCCGTCTAAGGCTGTCATTGCAGAAAGGAAGCAAGGATCGTGAGTTTTGGCGATGCAAAACAAACTATAGAACAGATTATGGTGGCTCCCTGGAACGCCTTTCGGCAGAAGAGTGTCGATCTCAACCAGATTCATAACGATAGCGTCAACCAGTTTGCGAAGGTCATGGGGGATCTACTCACCGGATCAGATGGAGCACCAGCGTTTCAAGGGCCAGCCTCAGACGCGCTGGCAAGGATGGTGGGGGACTTTCTCGATAGTGAGAGCAACCTTTCCGGCTCAAGTACTGATCCGTTGGCACAGATCGGCCTCCTCCCAGATTTGGTGGCAGCCTGTGAGAACTGGGCCAAACAGCTTGAGCAGAAGCTGAATGATATTGCAACGCAGCCGGTGTATGCCACCAATCCGATGTTAGGAATAACGATGGCATTGGACGCAGGAGCGATAGGCCAGGGTGGTCTTGATGTTCCCTGGGATGTTTTTGCTCTGCTCTTGACCGTTGTTGTAGCGCTCTTTGTGATTGGCGTCATCGATACGCATGATGGAGTTCGGGTCAAGTCGCAGGAAGAGGTAGCTGATGATGCCAGGACGAAGGCAGCCTGGCAAGCAGCCAATGACGATACCAACTCTTTTGACAATGACGCGACGAACGTGCAGAACAATAACCCCTCGCCAAAGCTGCCGTCCGATCCACAGGCGGACCCCAATGCGTTCTTGAAGACGATGGGCCTGGCTGGTGGAGTGTCTGCACTGATTGCTGCTGGTGCGATCATTATCTGGAACCTAAGTCAAGACCAGGAGAATATGGCGCAACGCATCAAGCAAGATTTTCCTGGCGTCTCCATCGACGATATTCGCGAGGTTATCGGTAATAATCCTGGTCTCACTGAAGCACAGTATCGGCTTCTAGTAGAATACTTTAAGAGGACTGGCAACAAACCGTATAATGTGCGTAGTGTTGTGGGCATCGGCACCCGTAAGGATGGTAGCCCCGCGCGGATCATCTTCATTACCCAGGGTGATATTGACCATATACGACAGAACCATCCTGGAGATTTTGCGTCTCTCAGTGATCAGCAACTGGCAGACCTTTTAACACAGACAATACAAGGCAGACCTGATGGGATCTCGAATGATGGTACTTCAACGAGATATGAATTCGATAATGTGGATATTAACGGCAAAAAGGTGACTCTTGCTATTGTCGTGAGTGATACAGACGCTGGTAGAATTATCACCAGCTTTATTATTCCGTAGCGTTATCACCAGCTTTATAAAAGCTCAGGCAGATGGAGGGTAACAACATATGGTATCCTTTGTACGAGGAGTTCTTGCAGAAAAAACGTGTGAATATGGTTCATATTGTCACTTGGTGTTTCGCCTGGCAGATGGTGCTACCATCCCGGTTTTTGACAGTGCCGCCAGGGGATCAAGTGCTCCTTTTAGTTCCTTATGGACCATTGGCACAGAGTATCACGTACTGCTCAAAGCACGGGCTGAGCATGTTACCTACGCCTCGATGGTTCCTGCTGGCACGGTTTTCAAGATAGTAACGCAGGAGCGGCAAACTGCCGACAAGATTGTTCACCAAACGAGCATCAGCCAGGGCAAAGTACTCGACCCTTTGTGGGACGCCACTGAGCATCCCTTTCAGGCCGTGGTCTCCCATCATGTGTACAAGCAGGCTTATGTCTTAGTGGAAACCGCAATTGGCAATGTCCTTCTCAGCCGGGATGCCATCGCCGCCGACCTGGGAGAGCAGATGCAGCAACTTGCCGTCGGTGGCTACCTACAGTGGGCGCCGGGGCGCATCGATCTCTGGGCTCTGCTGCCGGGAGCAGGGGAAAACATCCTCTCTCCTGTTTCTCCCGAAGATGACCTGGCTCTGAGGCAGCGCTACAAAGGAGGGAAACGCTTTCCACGCGAGGACACCTTTCAGAACAAGAGTGTGCCAGTCGTCACCACCTTTGTCCAGGCACAGCTTGAGGAGCTTAAATGCAGCATGACTGTGTGCCGCTTCAAATTGCGAGTAACTCCAGAGGTGCTGATAGTTGCTACCGAATCTAAAGAGATAACCGGGTCCAATCCAGGGCCATTGGCTGCCCAGATGACGGTCAATACTTCCTATCATCTCCTACTGATGGTGGGCGCCTTGCGCCCCCAATACTTCTCTGAGATGCCCGCGCAGGCGACGCTTGAGGCAGAGTATCGCGAGGAACTATTCATCGATGCACAGGGGGAGGAACGCTTCACCTGTGCCTATATCATGGAAGGCAAGGTACTTGATCCCGATTGGGATGCGGCTAGCCAGCAGTATCAAGCGATCACAGACATTCCCTCGTTTTATCGCGAGCGGTATGTACTCTTAGAAACAGCCATTGGCCAAGTGGTGGTAAGCCATGATCAGCTTGAAGGTATATTGGGCGCGCAACAGGTGGCGCAGATGCGTGTTGGAGGCTATCTGGAGTGGTCTCCTTCAAGCATGACGCTGCTGGCAATTGTGTAAGAGGCTCACAATAAGAGCAATGTGTATTGCTCCCTATGGTACAATGGCAACATCATTGAGCGCACGGACGCACAGCCATTTCTAATCGGAGCACACTTCGCATGTCCTGGTCCCACATTCAATATTCCGAGGATCTTTCTGAGCAGATCACGATCCTTATAGGGAGCGCGGTGCGGCTGTTGGATGGGCAGGCCGGGGTTTTTGTGCTGGCAAACGCGGCGTTTGACCCCCAGAGCAGTTCAGAGTATACTCTGTATCAGTTACGCGAAGAAGAGGCCGCTTTGTTGCTGGTGCATGTACGCGAACATATCCAGCCTGGACCGGCTCTGCCGTGGGTGCGCGAGGAACTTGCTCCAGAGATGGCGGCTCAGTTCCAGGTTTTTCAGCCACTCGACGAAACTGAGGAACTGACAGAGAGTCCATACAGCGAGGCTAAGAAGCCAGCAGGGTCACCGCTCGACGAGCACGAGGAACTGACAAAGAGTCCACTCGACGAGCCTGGGAAGCGGACAGAAACGCTGCCCGCGTTTGAGCGTTGCTCGGCGTTTGTGTCTGATGCCGCCGGCGCGCTGGGCGTGTTGCATTGTGTGCGGCTCTCCAATGCGGGCGCAACCGACGCGGCTGTGCTGTTTGAGGATGCCTACCCACTGCTGCTCGCGCAACTGGCGGCGGGACTGCGCGCAGCCTTACGCGCGCAGTCCCTGGCGAAAGAGCAGCAGCGGCGCGCGACGATTTTTGAGCAGAGCGCCGAGGGCATTCTCTCGGTGGACGCGGCCCTGCGCATTCTCGATTTTAACCCGGCGATGGAACGTCTGACTGGCTGGCGCGAGCACGAGGTGGTGGGCCGCTTCTACGTTGAGGTGCTGCGCCCGAAGGATCGCCAGGGCCACGACCTCGGTCTGCAAGGCTCGCCTATTTTACAGGCTTTCGCCGGGCAGCACGTGGTGGACCGTGAGATGCTGATCGTGGCACGCGACGGACAACAGTTCGATGTTTCAGTCACAGCTTCCTGCATCTACGCGGCACACAGCGAACCAACCATCGGGATTCTCAGTGTGCGCGATATCACGCAGCTACGTACACAGGAGGAGCAGCGCTCGACCTTTATTTCGGTCATCTCGCACGAATTGCAGACGCCGATTGCGATCATTAAAGGCTATGCCTCGACTCTGGCCCGTGCCGACGCAACTCTGAACCCGGAGGCCCTGCGCGTCCGTTTACAAGCTATAGAGGAAGAGGCGGATCGCCTGAATAAACTCGTGGGCAATCTGCTCTATGCCTCGCGCATCCAGGCCGGCGGCTTGCAGATGGAGATCACCCCGCTGGACCTGGCGCGGCTGGTCGAACGCGTGGCCGAGCGGCAGCGCGTGAAGAGTCCCAACGCCACTATCGCGCTGGACCTGCCCGCGCACCTGCCCCTGGTCATGGGGGATCGCGAGCGCATTGAAGAGGTGCTGCAAAATTTGCTGGATAACGCGATCAAATATTCGCCCGGAAAAGTAGAGATTATGGTGAACTGCCGGGCCACCAGCGACGAGGTGATCGTGAGTGTAAGCGATCAAGGCATGGGTATTTCACTGCGCGAGCAGGAGCAGATTTTTGCGCGTTTTCACCGCGCGGGCGAGGGTATCAGCCAGGGTATTCAGGGAGCCGGGCTGGGCCTGTACATCTGTCGCGCGATTATTGAAGCACACGGCGGACGTCTCTGGGTGGAAAGTACGTTGCATAGCGGTTCGACATTTTCTTTTAGTGTATTGCGTGAGGAAAAGGCACAACTGCCGATGGTGGTTTTCTGATGGAAAAGGAAGCATTTGACGCGAGAGATATGACGCTGCTGATCGTCGATGATGAGCCGCGCATCCGCGATCTGGTACGCATGAATCTGGAGTTGGAGCATTATCGTGTGGAGGAGGCCACCAACGGCATTGAGGCTCTTGAAAAGCTACGTGATATCCTACCCGACCTGGTTATTCTCGATGTCTCCATGCCTGAGATGGATGGTTTTGAGACGCTGCGCCATATCCGCGAGGTCTCGACGGTGCCGGTGATTATGCTGACGGTGCGCCAGAGCGAGGCGGATAAGATCCGCGGCCTGGATCTGGGCGCCGATGATTATCTGGCCAAGCCGTTCAGTCCGCCGGAACTGCTCTCACGTATCCGTGCCCTGCTGCGGCGCTCGTTGATGGCGCCGCCGGCCCGCAAAACTATGATCGTCGTCGATGCCGACCTGACCATCGATTTCTCACGCCGCGAGGTCATGGTGCGCGGCAAGAAGGTTGTCTTGCGCCCAACCGAGTACCGCCTGCTCTACCATCTGGTCAATAACGCGGGGCGCCTGCTCACCCACGAGACATTGCTCTCGAAGGTCTGGGGCCACGAGTACCGCGATGAGTCGCATTATTTACGTTTGTACATTACCTATCTGCGCCAGAAGCTGGAGAGAGATCCGGCACATCCGCGTTATATCCTCACCGAGCGAGGCCTAGGCTATCGTTTCAAAGAACTGGAGGAACAGGCATGAGCCGACGCGTGCTGGCGATGCTCTGTCTTTGCGTGCTACTGCTCTCGTCGTGTGGGGCCGGGAGTACCGCGAGCGTGCAGGTCACCCCTGACGTGGACCAGGCGGGCAATAACCTGCCTTCGCCCACCACCCAGGCGCTGCCGGGTTTGTTGCGCACCGAACAACTGCTGCTGATGACGCCGCATCCCGCTCGCGATCTCTTTAGCCTGGCCCAGCGCTTCAAAGGCTATGTGCCGCCCGCGCATCCCGCCAAAAGCACGCCGCTCAACGAGCAGGTCGGGCAGGAGCAGAATTTCTGGGTGTTTAACCAGGATAGCTCGACCTATCAGCAGGTTCGCGCGCGGCTGGTCTATCTTACCGCGCACGTGTATATGTACGTCGAGGATGGCCAACCTTTTAACCAGGCCGCGCTCCAGACGTCCGCCGATACGTTCGAGGCGCAGATTTATCCCACCAACCTCGCGCAATTTGGCGATGCGTGGACGCCTCTGAACGGCGATCCTCATCTCACCATTCTCAATGCCGTGGGTCTGGGTCAGAACGCCGGCGGCTCTTTTGAGGCAAAGGATGAGTATCCGAGCAGCGTCAGTCCGTATAGCAACCAGCGCGAGATGTTCTATATGAACCTGGATAGCGAGATCCCCGGCAGTGCTGATTATACCAGCGCGCTGGCCAATGAATTGCAACGCTTGATCGGCTGGCATGAACAGGCGCTCGCGCCGAGCTGGTTTAACGAGGGCATGGCTGTGCTGGCTCAGCGCCTCAATACCTATTCAGCGGGCGGCGCGGATGTGGCTTTTTTACAGCATCCTGATACACAACTGACGAGCTGGCCCGGCGATGTCAAACTGGATGCTGCACACGCGGGCGCGAGCTATCTTTTCATGGATTATTTCGCCGAGCACTATGGCGGCTATGGCGTGCTCAAAGAAGTCCTGCGAGATCCCGCGCCGCCACCTACCAATTTTGATGATGTCCTGGCCAAACGTGGCTATAGCGAGCGTTTTATCGACGTGGTGGGCAAATGGATGGTGGCCAACGCCGTCGCAGACCCAAGTATCGACGTTGGGGAATACGGATATCCGAGCATTCATCTGGCGTCGGGCGCCACACCACAACAGGTGATCAACGCGTATCCCGCCCAGGAAAGCGGCCAGGTGGATCAGTACGCGGCGGACTATTACGACCTGCATCCCTCGAACTCCAGACGTGGCACATTGAACATCCAGCTCAGCGGCTCGCCCACTGTACGCTTGATCGGCAACGACCCACAGGGGTCAGCCAACGAATGGTGGGGCAATCGCGCCGACAATCTGGATAGCACCCTGACCCACAGCTTCGATTTGAGCAGCTTGCGCGGGCAACACGTGACGCTCCAATTCGCAACCTGGTTCGATCTGCAAACGGCGCGTGACTACGCCTATGTTGAGGTCTCGACCGACGGGAACCACTGGACGACGCTGCCGGGCAGTTCAACGACCACCGACAATGCCAGCGGACTGAATCTGGGCAATGGCTACACCGGCGTGAGCGGCAACGGCACAACGCCCACCTGGACCCAGGAGAGCGTCGATCTAAGTGCCTATGCTGGAAAAAAGGTCCAACTGCGTTTTGAAGAGGTCACCGATGGTGCTGTGCATTTGCAGGGCTTTGCGCTGGACCAGATCCGCATCCCGGAACTGAATTTTCAGGATGATCTCAACACAGATAACGGCTGGGTCAGCGCGGGTTTCGTGCGTTCCAATAACATCCTACCCGAACACTATCTGGTGCAGGCCATCGTCTATCGCGGTTCGCATGTTTCTGTACAAACGATGAAAGTCGATCTGGGCGCAGGACAGGGCGCGCTAGCCATCTCCCAATTTGGCAACCAGGTCACGCGGGTGATCCTGGTCGTGGCGGCCTACGCGCCAGAGACGACCTTGCAAGCACATTATCACCTTCAGGTAAGCACAACATAACCCTTAGCTCAGGAACCGCGCTCTGATTGGGGAGTATCCTCTTCTGTCCACGAGTCCTGAGTCGAGGAAGCAGCATGTACGACAATCAACAAAAGAGACGGCGGAAGTGGCCAGCAAGGTCCACTTTGGCAAGGAGAGAATGAGTGAATAAGAAAGAACGAGTAGATGCCGCACTGCGTGGTGAGGCTGTAGATCGCGTACCCGCCAGCATGTGGGGTCACGATTTTGAGCGCGAATGGAGCGCGCAGGGTTTGGCCGAGGCCACGGTAGAGAATTTCACGCGCTACGATTGGGATTATGTCAAAGTTAATCCGCGTGGCTGCTATCACGTCCAGGATTGGAAAGTCAAAGTGCGACCTTCCGGCCAAAAGTTTCAAGGGCCGATCTTTGAGGATTCTCCAATTAAAAGCGCCTCCGATTGGAAGCGACTGCGTCCCCTGGAGCCAGATCATGGCGTGTTGGGGGAGCAGTTAAAGGCTTTACAGTTAATCAACCATTCTGTAGGCTATGACGCGTACTTTGTGCAGACCATTTTCTGTCCGCTGGGTGTGGCCAGATACCTGACGGGCCATCGTGACGAGCCGGTACTGCAAACCATGCGCGAGGACCGCTCGGCCTTGCACACAGCCCTGCGCGTTATCACCGAGACGTTCACTTCTTTTGCCATTGCCTGTTTGGAATACGGGGCCAGTGGGATTTTCTACGCCACCAATGGCTGGGCCTCGCCGGACCTGCTAACACAAGACCAGTATCGCGAATTTGGTGAGCAGTACGATCTGGAATTTCTGGATGCGATCAAGAGCCGCTCGAAATTCAACATCCTGCACAACTGTGGTACGCATATCTACTTCGACCAGCTGGCTTCTTATCCAGTGCAGGCCCTCAACTGGGATGCGAGCGCTGAGGGGAATCCCAGCTTGCTCGATGGGCAGAAGCGTTCAGGCACTGCTGTCATGGGTGGCATCAGCCAGCACAAGGCCCTCCTGGCAGATTCGCCCAACCAGGTGCGCGAAGAGGTCGCCAGGGCTATCGAACAAACTAGCGGGCGCCATCTGCTGCTGGCTCCCGGCTGCGCCATTGAGCCGCAAACGCCCGCCAAAAACCTGGAAGCCGTGCGTCAGGCTCTGCTGTAAATGCCAGGGGCACATAAAATTCTACCAATAGGCTTGCGGATGTTGTATAGTGTATAGCACATGTAGGGATGCGGTAATCGTCCCCGATTATCTGGTAACTGAGCCGCACTGTGATGGGAGAGGAAGGCTTTTTGCGAAATATGGAACGATATCGGACAATACGAGCGTATTCCGCAGGTGGAGTCGTTTTTCGGCTGGTTCCGCTCTGCCCCAACGAGCAACTGGGATCGTCTGATGATGGTTGCGGTGCGGGGACCGGGCAGGGCACAACGATAGAAATAGCACTGGTGGGGAGAAGCAACCTGGGAATCTGGGCACTCCCCAAAGGCACGCCAGAACGAGGCGAGACCATTGAGCAGGTTGCGGTGCGCGAGGTGCAGGAAGAGACTGGTTTGCAGGTGCGCCTGATTAGCTATGTCGGCAGCATCTCCTATTCGTTTGTCCGCGAACAGGTACGCTATTATAAACAGGTACGACATTTTTTGTTTGAGGCCATCGGTGGCGATATGGCCCTGCACGATCACGAATACGACCTGGTCGAGTGGTTCCCCCTGCCAGAAGCCGGGCGCCGTTTGACCTACCAGAACGAGCTCCATATTCTTTATCAGGCGGAAGATGTCTTGCAGCGCTGGCTGCATCATCGGCAACAGGAAGGACAGATAGAGTTGTGATGCAAAACCCGTCGAGTTTCGGGCTGATGAAGCGCGCGCTTTTTCCCTATAGTGGGGAAGAGCCGCTATCCCTCAAGCAAGGTCTGCGGGTCGTGCTGGCCTGGATACTCGTCTTTACCCCGCCTCTCTTGCTGCTGGTGCTACTGTTAACCCTGGTAGAGGGATTTGACGCGCCAGGTGTGTTCAATAGCCTGGGAGTCGCATTTCTTCTCAGTGCCGGTATTTTCGGCCTGTTCAGTACCTTTGTTGTTGTCATGAGCAATCGAGCTGCTCGTCTGCGCCAGGCATGGAAGGCTCGGAACGGTCTATTATAACTAGTGGAGGTTGCTATGGATCTTAACGTTGAGGGCAAGTCTGAGCGTATTCCCCCCGGTTCACATATCTGCCAACTCTACAGTAAAGTTGGAGAGATACCGGGTGTAACGGCACATCTGATGCGTGTGGGCCTTTCCCTCTCTGAGAAGTGTATGTTTGCTGCAGCACCGGCTCAGGTGAAGGAATTCCGCGATGAGCTACAGAAACTTCAACTGGATGTCGATGCACTGATCGCGGCTGGCCAATTGGTGCTCTACGAGGAACGCGAGCCACTATTAGCAGCTGGCAAGCGTTTTGATCCCTATTTCTTACTCTCCGCGCACCAGACCTTTATCGCCCAGGCCCTGCGCGAAAGCTGGCACGCGGCGCGCATCTCGATAGATATGACCTGGCTGACAAAGGATGTCGGCAGCGCTGAACAGATTTTGAAGTATGAAGCGGCTGCGGACGCGGTTTTTACCTTCCAGAACGCGCCCATCATTGCCTTGATGCACTACGATCACAGCAAGCTCGTACCCAGCCTGGTTGTGGAGATGCTCAAACTGCACCCCATCGCGGTCGTGGGCAAATACATCAAGCGCAACCCCTACTATCTCAACTCTGAGCAATATTTGCTGAAAATCTTCCGCATCAACAAAGAAAAAGGTGGGAATCAAGGCGGGAATCAGTGATAGAACGAGATGGCGGGTATGTGCTGCATACCCGCCATCTCGTTCTATCACTGTATTTAATTTCCAAAAAGCTGGCCGAGGTTGATATTGCTCTGTCCGCCAGCCTGTTGCGCGCCTTCGGGCTGGGGTGGATGATAGGTCATCGACTGAATCCCCAGGCGGCCAGGGCCGGTGAAGCGGTTGAGGACGAACGATGAGCCGGCAACCAGACCGCCAATGGCGCCGAGGATGCCACCACCGCGCTGCGAGCCTGCCACAGTCGTCACACCCATCTGCACCGAGGGATCTTTCCACAGCCACGCGCCCGGCTCCACGTCCAGCGTCTCGCCAGGAGCCAGCATCTTCTCAAAGACGTTGCCATAGCCGTGCAAGAGCACCATACCCTCGCCGCGCTGACAGGAGAACTGATCGATAAAGATACCGGTGCGGCTGAAGAGGATATTGGCCGCGCCCTGCACAAAGGTGAAGTTGTAATCGACGTTGCCGGTCGCGAACAAGAACTGATGCTCGCGCACCTCGACCATCTGGCCCGGTTGCAGGCGCAGGGCCACGACCTGTCCCACCGAATCGCGCGAGAACGAGATGTTGCCCGGTCCCTGCGCCTCATTGATAAAGATTTGCATGCCCGCGAAAAGGCGCCGGGCCGCGCCTCTCAGCGATTTAAAACCAAGCTGCACGCCGGGATGTTTCCAGAGCAGGATATGGTGCTCGAAATAAATCGAGAGCTGGTTGCCCAGCATCACATCCACCACCGGAACCAGCTCGCCATCGATAGTGATGGTCATATCACCCACGCGCAACGGACCTTTGGGATTATGCAGTTCCGCCCGCGGCACCGAGCCGCCTAAGACCGCGTTGCTGCTATACTCCTCATACTGATTGGGTGGCACATAAATATTCGGCTGAGGCTGTTGAGGCGGCGGCGCGCCATACGGGTTCTGTGGCTGCTGGACAGCAGGCATCGGTTTGCCACAGGTACCGCAAAACTTCACACCATCGGCAACCTGGCTCTGGCAGTTGGGACAAATCATAACGCAAAATCTCCTTTTCCTCTGGTTGCTAAACGCAATCCCTGCTCTTATATACGCGCGAGATTGGATTTTGTATAGCGCGGGATTGGGCTTGCGTTAAAGAGAGGGCCAGATTCCCTACCATGCTACCATTTCATCGATGGCTTTGAGCATTCTTGCCGTTTAGAAGCAATCTTCACATGGTTCTGGCTTCTCACCTTTCTCTAGGCCTGTTTAAGTTGTTGATAATACATGCTGCATAAGCCTGAAGGAGCGGAAAACGTTGTGCAAGCGTCGCCAGCTCTGGACGCAGGCGTGGTGCATCCTGCTTTAATGAAACAGGAGGATTCCATTCAGCGAGATCTTGAAAAATCTTCAGGGTAATGGACGCCGAGTCCTCGTCAGTAACTGTATGTAAGGAATCAAGGAGATCTTGCATATTCTTCGTTGCACCCAGACGATAGCCGGCGACTAGCAGTTGTCTTTTTACCGTTGAAGAGGGTTCTTTGATCAGGTAAGCCTCAAGCGTGGCTAAAAAGGCTGGTGGCGCGAGTATGCCCAGCGTGCCAGCAGCATACGAACGCACTGATGCATTCGCATCCTGGAGGACGGCTTCCAGATCTGGCATAGCCGCCTGATCGCCGAAGTAGGCCAGCACTTCGGCGGCTGAGCAACGGACAACCCAGGAGGGATCGGTGCGCAAAATGTGTCCAACAGCGGCGCCTGCTGGCTGATATTTCAAAGTACCCAGCGCCTCCACTGCTTCTGAGCGTACATATTCCTCCTGATCTTCTAAAAGTTTTGTTATTGCCGGCCCCACTTTTTCTGGCTCTGCTTGACCCAGCTTCCCCAGCGCCTGCGCACTTTCCGCGCGAATGACGTCATCAGGCGATGCGAGCAGATCCATAAGAGAGGGTATGGCAATAGTCGCATGCAACTCAACAAGCTTGAGAAGCGCCTGCATTTGTCGTTCAGGAGAACCTGAACGACAATCACTTAAAAGCTCCTGTATATCAGCTTCATGCATGCCCTTTGCGTGATTCATCGCTTTCTCACCCAAACAAAAGGAGCGACAGTTTATATACTGCCCCTATCCACCTTATCAATAGCATCTTGAACAAGTTTCTTAGAATACTCATCAGTTTGACGAGCCAGTACCCGCTGCAAACCTTCTCTAGCCTCAAGCGCTTTCAGTTCACCCAGAGACCAGGCTGCTTCTGTCGAAAGTGTATCATAGGGATCATCCAGAGCCTGGATTAAATCAGGAATGGCAGGTTGGTGGTGAACGGCGCCGAGAGCAACTGCAAGCATCACACGAACATCTTGATCTTCCTCGGTTCGATATAGATCCAGTAATGTCGTCCCCGCTTGTGTATCTCCGATGGCAGCTAAGGCATCGGCTGCAGCACTTCGAACGTTAGGAGATGGGTCTTTCAGGGAATCGAGCAGCTCAGGCAGTGCCTGGACAGCCTGACGCTTGCCTAAAATGTCACACAAGATTTGCCTCGTTAGTGGACCTATTGACTCGTGCATAGCCGCAATGAGTTCTTCAATAGATGCTTCAGCGCAAATTTTCTCTTTGAGAGGATTGCGGTTGGGTGTTGGCTTTTCCAATAAATGAATGATCTCTTGTGCGTTCATGGATCTATCTCTCCTCATGGGCGTAGGTGTAGTTTACTGCTCTAAGGTACCTTGCTATCACTATTAGGGAAATTATCTTTACCTATCACTTTACCATTAGGTGCGACATTTGTATGAGAACCATCGGGGTGTTGTACATCCCAGTGAGGTCCACCATGTGGATCTTGTGCCCATTCCCAAACATTCCCTTTTGCATCAACAAACCCCTTGCCTTTGCGCACTGCCTGTCCACGTCCAGACTTTGGCGGAATATAAACACGTCCGCCCGATACCGCTTGACCAGGAAGGGGCAAGTTAGTTGCACTTACCTGACTGACATTCGATCCTTGTGGCCCGTTGTTGGGAGTACCTGTATGCGGCAAGCTAATCGGATGAGCAATAGAATAAATCAGGATGCTCCCTCCTAGCCACGCTATGAGATCAGTAAGTATGAGTGTCACCATAATATCCAACGTCGCGGCTATAAGAGCACCACCACCTCCTAGCACAACGAGATCGCCAGGGCCGGTCAATGCACCAGGAACAGCCACAATGCATGTCACAATAATCTCACAGACAAGAACGATGGCACCTACAACCACAATGCCAGCCAGTAATCCTGCACAGATGATATTGAGCTTGTCCTGAGGTCCTCCATATTCAAGTGTAGAGGTTATACCATTGATAATCCCGGATAGGTCGTCAAACGAAGCGCTCATAGCGTCTGCACTTGGACCCTGCCAACCTATGTCGGCAAGATTTCCTCCTGTTTTCAGTGCGTCCAGCTTCGTCTTCATCGTTGCCAACGTGGTATGATGAACATCAGCGATGGCCTGGCCCCGTTTGCTACTTTGGGGAAGCCCATCAACTAGTGGCTTAAGGGCCTCGGTTGCTTTCTGTTGAGCAAAGCCCAGCAGCCCATACGTCATGACCCCTGAAGCCAGCGTTTCGAGCGTGCTGCCAATCTCTCCGCCCACCTGTGTAATACGCTGGCTCAACTGACTGATAACTACTACAGGATCTTCTTGGGCTTCGATCAAAAACCTCACGAACCAGCCAATATCTCCGGTAACGGCGATTCCTATTGATTCGAGTTCACTGGCAGCCTTGCTGACCAGAGATTCCATATCTTGCGCGACATGTTCAATGCCATTAATGATAGCAGAAAATGGATTTCCCATACAAATTCCTTTTTTGTGAGAGTGTCCAGACTACATGCTCGGTTTATTGAAAGCTGCTTGCATTCTGCTGGTCTTGACTGCTCATAGCTTGTGCCGCCTGGTCAATCATTGTTGCCAGTTGGCCCAGGGCTTGATAGCATTGTTGAAGCTGTTGGTGATAGTTCGTTAAAGCGTAGGTCAGGTCTCCTGCCTGGCTTCCCGCGCCGGGGATCACTGCGGCAATGGCTTGCAAGAGCGTCGCATATGAATCGGGA
Source organism: uncultured Ktedonobacteraceae bacterium (assembly GCA_964250225.1). Taxonomy (GTDB): domain Bacteria; phylum Chloroflexota; class Ktedonobacteria; order Ktedonobacterales; family Ktedonobacteraceae; genus Paraktedonobacter. The sequence goes on from CAXUEY010000009.1 coordinate 32,338, forward strand.
TTGGTCATAAACAACTCTGTATGTTGCTGCCATTGGTCGCCCAGGAAAGTCGTCAGGCTCCTGGAGGTTGAGGACATGTCATCTGGTGGATAGCTGATCTTTGCCATAATATTTGCCTTTCCTCTGAAAAAGAGTGTCTGCATACTTTGATTGTTGTATCTCGTATATTCCCATCAGTATATACAGACCTGCACACTGTATCCATGAAAACAAGCCTTGAAGTCTTCCATTCACAAATATAGATTGTAATACCAGCAAAAGTCAATACAGTCTCATACATCGAGCTGCACTGAATGGCAGGAAGCGCGGCCTGTGGCCGCACGGGAAAAGCTATCTAATCCGCGCCGGGAAAAACGCAAAGTACTGGATCAGGCAGATGGCAGATGCTGATAAGGAAAGAGTCCTGAAAAAGGGTGCTAGCCATTGACGTATTGTGAAACACCAACGTACAATAGTTAGAGAGAGGATTTACCGAATTGTTGGGTAGTCCGCTCAGGAGCCACGACCGGCAGAGGTGCAGGCTCGCGTGGTTCTCTTAGACGTAGGGATCGCATGTATACGACAAGAAAGGGTAATCGAGCGCACAAAGGAATAGCTGGAACTCTTGTATGGTGTATAGATATAGTTCGCTGAGATGACGGTGCAGAGGTGTCGAAATCTCCTGTCATTGGCGGTGGACAACAAGCAAAATGATACCTCAAGAAAGGCAGGAACAACTGTGGGAATGTTACGGGTAATGTCACGGCACGGAGACGACCGTGTAACCTGGGATGGACAGAAGGTTTCTGCGGGCGACCCTGAAGCTGTCGCTGCTGTACGCGAGGCGGAGCGCATTTTCGCGCAAGAGCGTGCCAAAGGTGCCACCGCGTTTCGTGTCAGTCCAGGCAAGCCAGCAGAACGTATTGAGCAGTTCGACAAGACAGCCGAACAGATAGTCCTGGTTCCACGCGTCGTCGGCGGCTGAGTGAGAGTGCTCAGGTGCCTACGACCCTGGGTTGGCTACTCATCGCGCTGACGCTTGCTCCAGCGGTATGGCTGTTTTTGCATCCATACCTGCGAGGGTGGATTCGCGCTGAACGACGAGCGACAAAGCTGCTTCAAGATGTGCTCACTCCTGAACAGTGCCACCAGCTCTACTGGCATGGCTATCTGGAAGTACCCAGCCCACACGAGGCCGGGCGGGTGTATCGTGTGCCACGCAATAGGGGCAGTTTTGTCCAGGTCATTGAGCATGGCAAGGCGGTGATGCGCCTGTGTGTGCAACCCGCCGAATACCTCCCCGATGCCGATGTGGTTGTGCTCCATAAACTCATGATTGAAGCAAATGAGGAGTATTACTTGCAAAAAGCGAATAAGTATCTCTGCGTCGATTAGCACCTGAATCTCTCGTTGTGTGATCCATACACAACGAGAGATCTTTTTGTGGTCTTACACCTCTTCATCATCTTCACCCTCTTCAGCCAGCAATTGCACGATCTGGCGATGCCCGTTCTGTTTGACACAGGCATGGGGACCGCCATCGAGTGGGGTGTGGCAGAGTGGACAAACGGGACGGCCGCCGCTGCTGACCAGCGAGGTGATGCGGCTGGTTAACTGTTGCGCCTGCTCAATGGTAAAGAGGAGCGAGAGGGCGTCTTCGGCTTGCAAGACGATCTGCGGCTCCCCCTGCTCGTCGTCCTCGATCTCGAAGGGGACCGCCATCAGGCCAAAATTCTCGCGCTGCCCTTCAAAACTGAGACGCAACTGGCCCACGCGGAATTCGTAATCTGGGGAGACGGGAAAGTCGTCGGGCAGTTCGTCCTGTGCGCCAGGTAGCCCACCTGCCTGCGCCTCGACGCGCAAAATGCGCCCCTCTGAGATCTGAGCCAGCATACGGTCAATCACCAGCGAGAGGTTGAGTAGTTGTTCTTTCTCCATCCACAGGATTGTTGAGGAGGCGCGTGAACGAGCGAAGAGGCGAAAACGGCGCTGGCCTGGCTGACCGATGGCCTCTGCCCCCAGAACTTGCACGACCCCTAGATCTCTCATACTCATAACAAATTCTTCCCTTCCTAAATTCTTACTGGTCGCTTAATAGCCGCGCGCGGGATCATAACGATTGAGTAGTGGCTCGCCAGCCCGGTAGCGTCGGAGATTCTCGGCGAAGAGTTGGGCCAGGCGTTGATCGTAATGAGTGCTCAGGCCCGCGACATGCGGCGTGATAATGACATTGGGCATGCCATACAGCGGGCTGTTGGAGGGCAACGGCTCGACCTCGGCGACATCCAATCCAGCTCCGCCAATCCAGCCTTCGCGCAAGGCCCGTACAAGTGCCTGCTCATCGATGACATGGCCGCGCGCGATATTCACGAGATAGGAGTCCTTTTTCATGGCGCGCAATTCCGCCTCACCAATTAAATGTTCGGTATCGGGGGTCAGGGGAACGCAGAGGACGACGTAATCGCATTGCCCCAGCATTTCCTGCAAATGTTCGCGAGGATAGCTTTGCGCGAGATCAGGATCGGCTTCCCCCTGTGCAGAAGAGCGCCGCATGCCCAGCACACGCATCCCAAAGGCGCGTCCCAACTGCGCGATGCGGCGCCCGATACTGCCAACGCCAACCACACCCAGCGTCGCGCCGTCCAGCTCGCGTCCACCCAGGTTATACCAGCCAGAACTCTTGGCCCAGACATGTCCATCCTGTAAACGCACCATTTGCGGCCAATTCCAGTTAAACATCAAGATACTGCCAAAAACATATTCACTGATTGTCGTCGCGTGAATCCCGCTCGCGGTAGTGATCTGCACACGATCCTGCTGGTCCAGTAACCCGCTGGGGCGCAGACCATCGATGCCCGCGCCGGGATATTGCAACCAGCGCAAATGGGGCGCCAGTTCGGGCCAGTTCTCAGGCACGTTAAAGGCACAGAGAATCTCCGCCTCTGGCAGGCTCGCGCTTAGCTCTTCCTGGCTTGAGACACAGACTACGTCCGTGTTGGCCGCTTCACGTAAGATTTGCTGAGATGTGGGAGTAAAACGATAGGTACTCACCACCTTTAGATTTTCAGGCACCAGTCAGCTCCTTATGAACGTTATTTACGTTTTTTCTGTAGTTGCCCCTCCCCACCCAGCGCCGGAGGCGAGCGCCGGTGCTACACGCAAGGGAATGGGAGGCAAGCTCTCTATACTATGCGACGCCTCCTGTGCTTGCCACGGCCCCCTTGTATGTAGCGGCGGCCCTCGCGTCCGCCGTCTCTTGCGCGCGCCTCACAGTGGCATGGTCCGCGTTAGCCGCCTGCGCGTTTGACTTTGTAGCCCAGGGTTGTTAGTTTCGTCATGATTTTATCGCAATGGTCGCCCTGGATCTCGATTGTGCTATCTTTGACCGTGCCGCCGCAGCCGCAGAGCTTTTTGAGTTGCTGCGCTAGCGTGGTCAGTTCCGACTCGCCGCCGGGTACGCCGTTGATGACCGTCACGGTTTTGCCGCCACGCTGTTTGCGATCCCGCATGACACGCACGATACCATCGCTTCTGCGCGCGGGCGGCGCGGATGGCTGGTCACAGCGACACTGTTTATACGGCTGCCCGCAGGTCGGGCAGGTAGTGACGCGTCCGCTCTCGCTCGAATATACCAGACGATCTTGCATGTGGCGTTCCTCTCATAATGATGCTTTGCCCATTATTGTATCATAACTGACGCACTCTCGATTTCCGCTTTCGCGACCCAGCACGAGAATAGGCCTGTATCAGGCAGAGGCTGAGAGGAGTCGAAATAGATACAGAGAGGTTCAGCATGAATATTCATGAGCAGCTTGGCAAATTGTTAGCGGATTTAGGCGTTGAGATGGAGTCTCACCCTCCCCAGGAGGATGCATTGCCCGAAGTCTCCATTTTTCAGTCCTCACGTGACCACTATGGTGTTTTCTATCGCCTCGATATCATCGACGCAGTACCGCAATTGCGCGTGATTGTTCCCATTGATAATGGCCCCTTAAAAATGGAGGTCTACCTGGTCAGGATGAGCGAAGATTTGCCGCTGAACACCTGGTTTGCCAGCGTGTCCTCTCATACCGGTAGCCCCGCCTTTGAACGTGGACGCGAAGCAGCGCTCCAGCACCTGCTCTACGCCTCGGCTGAGATGATGAAGCAGCTCTTCTGGTCTGGTGATCTGGAAAGCCTGACTTTTCCCTCTGAAATTGAAGTGCAACGCTTGATCTAAAATGGTGTTGAATAATAAAAAGCCGTGTATGATCAGTATACACGGCTTTTTGCTTGTCAAGCTATCTGGTGGAATGGTTTCACATCAATATGTGCGGCTTGCTCCGAGATCTGAGCAAGATCGTAAAGCGATTGCAGCTCTAGCCAGCTTGCAGGGCTACGCCCAAAGGCTTTAGACAGCCTGATGGCCATTTCAGGAGAGATGCTTGCATGCCCATTGAGCAGAAGGGAAAGGGTTTTGCGGGTGACGCCTAAGCCTTTTGCCGTCTCGGTGATCGTCAAGCCCAACGGTTCAATGCATATCTCTCTTATGATTTCCCCTGGATGTGGGGGATTTTTCATTGTCATTTTAGTATTGTAACCTGTTACGTATCAGGTTGCAAGAGTTCAGGGGATCTTCTGATTGTGGGTTAGAAAAAAGAGCGCGCCTGTGATACACTTGCAGTACGCTGAGAAAAGGACATAGCTATGACCAGTAACCTTGACCTTGTGAGAGAACAGGCCCTTTCCTATTTGGAGCAAAAGCACGCGGCTCGCGAGCGCGCGCTGCCCAAATCGCGCGCGGCGATTCGCCACTGCGCTAACAGTATTCGCGCGACCCATCGCCACGAGTTTGCCAGCGCCGGGCAATTACTGGGGCAGGCCGGCAGGCTGCTGCGGGAAATGGCCGATGACCTGCGCGCACACGAGGATATTTTTTTCGCGGGTTTTGTGCAGGATGCGCAGAAAGAGTTCACGGAGGCCGCGACGTTTTTAGCCCTGACGCAGAAGCAACCATTGCCTCTGGCGCCTGAGTTGATGATGGACTGGGCGCCCTACCTGAATGGGCTAGGAGAAGCGGTGGGGGAGCTGCGCCGCTACGTGCTGGATCAATTGCGCCGCGACCATCTGGAGGAGGGCGAGACCTATCTGGAGCAGATGGATGAGATCTATGCCCTGTTGACCACGCTGGATTTCCCCGACGCCATCACTGGCGGTCTGCGCCGCACCACCGATGCCGCGCGCGGCATTCTGGAGAAGACACGTGGGGATCTGACGGTTGCCGTGGGACAGGCACAGCTGCAACGTTCGCTGCTGGCTCTGCAAGAAGAACTGCGCAAACGGTAACGGAGTACTGGAAATTGGCGCTTTCAGAGCCTGTCCAAATTTTCCTTTATCCTGTATACTGGTGGAAGAAACCATTAAATTTTATGGCGTATGCTTATCTTTCATTCTGTGCACTGTCACTGAGGGAGATCGCATTCTTTTTTCCGTCCTATCATCATTTGCCGTCACGCTATAAGGGAGCGTTATGAAAGACCAGGAAGTAACCCAGGCTAAAGATACCGCTTTAGCCAAGAAAAAAGCTGCCGCCTCTTCCCATGTCATTGCCGCCGAGTCCGTCCAGGCAGAAGAGGTACCGACGATACCGTTGGATTCGTTGCAAACACTCAGTACGCTCCAGCCAGAGGTTGCAGTGCGAGCCATCAGTACAACCTCGGCAGTCACGCTGCCTGCCCCGCTGGTGGTCCAGCCGGTGGAGTATCGACGGGGCGCGGGGGACTGGGCGCGCATCTGGTGGGACGGTCTGCGTCCCGCGTACCTGCTGCTGGCCTTTCTGCCAGCGCTGCTGGGAAGTACTCTGGGCTGGCTCGCGAGCATTTCGACTCACCACCCGCGCGGGATCTTCCATCCCCAGCGTTTCCTGGCCGTCCTGATCGCAGTGACCCTGCTGCAACTGGGCGCGAACCTGCTCAATGATTATCATGATTATCTGAACGGCGTAGATACCAGCAATGTTCTGGGGCCGGGCAATCTGATCCAGCAGGGGTTAATCAAGCCCGCGCGCCTGGTGAGCATCGGGATCGGTCTGCTGGTGATGGGTGGGCTGATCGGAGCTATTGTGGCGATAGATGGCGGTCTGCTAGCCTTTGCATTTGGGGTGATCGGCCTGTTCACCGCGTACTTCTATAGTGCTTCGCGACGCTCGCTGGCCGCGCTGACCCTGGGCGAAGTTGTCGCGTTCTGGATCTTCGGGCCTCTCGTGACCCTGGGCGCGTATATTGTCCAGCGCGGCTCTATCGAGATGCTGCCGCTGGTCTGTGGCGTCTCACTGGGTCTGCTGTTGGCCGGCGCGCTCTACGTCAACGATATGCGCGATGTGGAGAGCGATGCCCAGGCTCACAAGCACACCCTGGCCACGCTGCTGGGCGTGCATGTGAACCGCGTGGTCTGCACACTGCTGCTGCTGGGTGCTTACGTGCCGGTCCTCTTCCTCGGCATACCCGCGCACGGCCCACATCTTGTGCTGATTACGTTCTGGACACTGCCGGGGATGGTCGTGATCCTGAGCGGACTCTACCGCACAACCACGCCAGCCTCGCTGCACGTGACCATGCACAAGGTGCTCAAGCTGGCCGCGCTCTTCACCATCCTGCTCATCGTGGCCCTGGTGGTTTCGACCTACTGGCACGCTTTCTCGGGGCCCTCGCTGCCAAACATTCTGAACATTTTCTAAAAATGTTGTTTCTGTGGCACAGTAGCCCTGCCATTATCGCTCGATGTAAGTTTAAAGCGATAATGGCAGGGCTACTTAGATTTGAGAGTATCTCTGAAACAGGTATCCTTGCACTCTAAATATACGATGAACCTGGAGGTTTGATAAAGCGGACGCTTCTCCCGTATATTCTATGATTTGCAGGAACGAGGCATTACAGATCGGGAATCTGCCAATTGATCTCCGCTTCACCCGCCTCGCGCAGAGCGGCATTGACCGCTGAGAAAGGTTTGCTGCCAAAGAAACCATTGCGCGCTGACAGTGGCGAGGGGTGCGCCGACTCGACGATGCTATGGCGCGAGGTGTCGATCAGGGCGCGCTTCTTCTGCGCGTATGCTCCCCAGAGAATAAAGACTACGCGCTGCTCTTTCTCGTTAACTTTGCGAATAATGGCGTCGGTGAACTTCTCCCAGCCCTGATTCTTGTGCGAATTGGGCGTGTGGGCACGCACGGTCAACACCGCGTTGAGCATCAGCACGCCCTGTTGCGCCCAGGGGACCAGGTAGCCATTATTGGGGATCTGACAACTCAGGTCGCTGCGCAGTTCCTTGAACATGTTCACCAGCGACGGCGGCGGCTTTATGCCCGGCCTGACCGAGAAGCAGAGGCCGTGCGCCTGATTCGCGTCGTGATAGGGGTCTTGCCCCAGCAAGAGCACGCGCAACCGCTCGTAAGAGGTCAGTTCCAGAGACGAGAAGACCTCTGGCTCTGGCGGGTAGACGGTGTAGTTGGCGCGCTCGCCATCGACGAAGCGCGTCAATTTCTGGAAATAGGGTTGCTCGATCTCGCTGGCCAGCAATTCATGCCAGGTGCCTGGAAGGTGGATGTACATGGCTCGAATAAATCCTTTCTCTGCGCTGTTTGTATCCTCATAGTGTATAGTATAGTAGCTACTTTTTACATCCCTTTGCCAGGGAAGAAAAAAGTGGGTGCTCATCTGGTTGTTCATGGTTGTATGGAGGAGTGCGACGGCCTTTCCATTTTCACGCGCTCTATGTTATCCTTCTTTTAGAGTGACCTGGAGATGGAAGAGTCGCGCCTCTACGTCGGAATAAAGGGATCAAACATGGCACTCAAACACCCCAAGACCATCGCCCGACGCGCGGAACTCTTAAAGATTGCTCGTCAGATTTTCGCCGAAAAGGGCTTTGATGCGACCACTGTTTCAGAAATTGTCGCGCGAGCTGGTATCGCGCAGGGCACATTCTACCTCTATTTCCCCTCCAAAATTTCCGTCGTAGTCACCCTGGCAGATGAGATGCAGGCCAGCATCGAGCAGGCGCTACGCGAGTCATACGCCGAGTCCGTCAGCCTGGATGCCATGATTGAGAGAAGCGTCGCGTCGGCGTTCCGTATCGTCGGCGAGTACCGCGATATCCTGGCCCTTGTCCACTCTGGAGTTCGCTGGCTCGAAAGCGAGGAAGGGCGCTCCCACATCTTCGCACCCTATCACACCTTAATCGCCGAGGCCATCCGCCGGGCACAGGAGGTGGGTACGGTGAGCCAGGGTCTCAACGCAGAAGTTACCGCGGTATTTATCGTGGGCCTTGTCTACTACGCCGCCGATCAGTGTTATGTCTATCACTCCCCCACACCTGCCGATGTGTATATCACGGAAGCTGCGCGCTTTATTCGCCAGGCGCTGCATCCACACTAGAGGCATGTAAAGGGCGTGATGTACAAGATTTGATTGCATCAAATCTTGTACATCACGCCCTTTACATGTGAAGAACACTATTTGGTGTTCGTATCGCCACCATACACAATCGCGCGTTTGACCTGTTCGATCAGGTCGGTGACGGGGATACCGCGTGGGCAGGCGTCGGCGCAGTTGAAGATGGTGCGGCAGCGCCAGACGCCGTTGCGATCACTGAGGATCTTCAGGCGTTCGGCGGCTCCCTGGTCGCGGCTATCGAAGATGAAACGGTGCGCGTTGACGATGGAGGCGGGTCCGACCCAATCGGGGTTGGCCCAGATGGATGGGCAGGAGCCGGTGCAGGCGCCACAGAGAATGCACTTGGTCCCCTCGTCGAAGCGTTCGCGCTGCTCGATACTCTGCAGACGCTCGGTGCCGGGATCGGGATCGTGGGTGATCAGGTAGGGCTTGATGGACTTGTATTTGTCCATAAAGGCGTCCATATCGACCACCAGGTCTTTGATGACCGGATAGCCCAACATTGGTTCAATCGTGACCTTGTTGCCCACGTCGCGGATCAGAACTTTGCAGGCCAGGCGGTTGCGTCCGTTGATGCGCATGGCATCGGAGCCACACACGCCGTGGGCGCAGGAACGCCGATAGGTCAGCGAGCCATCCATCGTCCACTTAACTGTGTTGAGCGCGTCGAGCAGGCGGTCAATCGGATCGGCCTCGACGCGAAACTCATCCCAGTAGGGTTTATTGTCCTTCTCTGGATTGAAGCGTTTGATACGCATCACTATGTTCATGAATGATTTCTCCTGCTTGCTGTTCTTTCAGCCACACAAGCGCCGGGCGCGAGAGGGGCGCCGGACGCGAGGGCCGGCGTCCCCTTGCATCTGGATGTGTCCGGCGTCCCCTTGCATCTGGATGTGTCCCACCCTAGTATTTGCGCTCTTTGGGCTTGAAGACCGGGTCGTCGATCAGAATGACATCTTTATAATCCAGGCGCACATCGTGGCTGGTTTTGCCCTGGTAGGCCAGAGTGTGTTTGAGCCAGTTGGCGTCGTCGCGTTTCTCATAATCGGTGCGGAAGTGCGCGCCGCGACTCTCCTTGCGGGCCAGCGCGCCATGCACCGTGGCCTCAGCGCAGTCCAGCAAGAAGCCCAGTTCAAGCGCCTCGACCAGTTCGGTGTTGAAGGTCTTGCCCTTGTCCTGCAATTCGACGTTTTGATAGGCGTCTTGCAGGTCGGCGATGGTGTCGAGAGCCTGCTTCAAGCCCGCCTCGTTACGCTCCACAAAAACCTTGTCCAGCATCTCAGCCTGCATAGTGTTGCGAATGCGCGCGGCTGACTGGTGGCCCTCCGAGGTGTAGAGTCTCTCGACGAGCTGGCGCCCGAAGTCTTCCGGTTGATCTGGTAGCGGCTGATGGTCGTTTTCGGCGATGAACTTCGCCATATGTTTGCCCGCGCGTCGTCCAAAGACGATCAGGTCCACCAACGAGTTTGTGCCCAGGCGGTTCGCGCCGTGGACAGAGACGCAGGCGACCTCACCGGCGGCGTAGAGGCCCGGCAGGGGAGTCCATTGCGGGTCGATGACCACGCGTGCATCTGTATCGGTGGGGATACCGCCCATCGCGTAGTGGGCGGTTGGGAAGATCGGCACCGGCTCCGTGATCGGCTCGACGCCCAGGTAATTGCGAGCAAAATCGGTGATATCCGGGATTCTTTCCTGAATGAACTTTGCGCCCAGGTGACGCACATCCAGGTACACATAATCTTTGCCGTCGATACCGCGGCCCTCGGCAACCTCTTGAAGGATGCAGCGCGAGACGATATCGCGGGGAGCCAGATCTTTCATGGTCGGCATATAGCGTTCCATAAAGTACTCGCCCTCTCCATTGAGGAGCTTGCCGCCCTCACCACGAGCCGCCTCACTCAGCAGCACACCGACCTTATAGATACCGGTGGGATGGAACTGATACATCTCCATGTCTTGTAGGGGGATGCCGCGCCGATACGCTATCGACATGCCGTCGCCCATGCAGGCGAAGGCGTTGCTGGTGACCTTCCAGGCGCGTCCATAGCCGCCGGTAGCGAAGAGGATGGCTTTGCCGTGGAAGGCGTGGATCTCGCCCGTGCGGATCTCCATCGCCACCACACCACAGGCGCGACCCTCGGTAATTAGCAGGTCGAGCACCAGGAATTCGTTATAGAAGCGCACCTCGTTCTTGATTGCGCTCTGGTACATCGTCTGGAGCAGCATATGGCCAGTGCGGTCAGCGGCTTTGCAGGAGCGGCGCACCGGACCCTCGCCAAAGTGGTGCGAGTGGCCACCGAAACGCCGCTGGTCGATTTTTCCCTCTGGGGTGCGATCAAAGGGCAGGCCGCGATGCTCCAGCTCGTAGACAGCATCGATGGCTTCGCGGGCCAGAATTTCAGCCGCTGGCTGATCGACCAGGTAGTCGCCCCCCTTGACGGTATCGTACATATGCCACTTCCAGTGGTCCTCTTCCAGATTGCCCAGGGCCGCAGCCACACCACCCTGAGCCGCGCCAGTATGTGAGCGCGTTGGGTAGACCTTGCTCAGGACTGCTACGCTGGCGTTGGGCAACTGCATGGCCGCCATCAGGCCAGCTCCGCCCGCGCCAACGATCAGCACATCAAATTTATGATACATGATATTCCTCGTTCCAGTTTAAAAGCGCGCGGGCAGGCAGTGAGGGCCAATAGGCGCGCCGTGGAAAGTAATCAGCGTGATCGTACCCAGCATCAGGAAGACCAGCGTGGTTACCGCCAGCAGCGATTGCAGCGAGAGGCGCCAGCCGCGTGAATGCACATAGTCATCGATTACCACGCGCAACCCATTCATGCCATGCAGCAGAGCCAGGGTCAGCAACAACCAGTCGTAGAGCCGCCAGAAAGGATTCGCGTACCGGATCGAGACGAGCTGGAAGCTGGTGCAGGACACATCGGTTGTCACATGGTTCAAAAACAGGTGAATAATCACTAAAAAGATAAGCGCGATGGCAGAGACACGAAAGAAATACCAGGAGAACGTTTCAAAGCCGCCTCCCGTGGCCGGACGGGGACCATACCCGCTCGAAATACGCATAATAACACTCCTCTACAGGGATTTACATACCAGCAGCCGTATTGCCCAGAGGCAAGCCAAATATCGGTCCAATGATGTAGATACCCATGCCGATGAAACCGAGGATCGTGAGCACCATCACCACGGCAAACATCGGTGCCTGGTAGCGCGCACCTTTGGGCCAGAAATCGATCAGCATAATGCGTATCCCGTTAAAAGAATGGAAGAGCACGCCAGCGATCAGGGCCAGGGAGATTACGCGAATAATGCCAATTCCGAAGAACGCAATGCCCTCGTTATAGACTTTATCACCGAAATTGAGCAGGGAAATATCCACGATATGAACCAGCAGGAACAGGAGGATACCGAGTCCGGCGATGCGGTGCAGAAGCCAGGACCACATGCCCGATTGGCCTTTATACATATTTTCCTCAATTCTGAAGGCGAGAGCAGGCATGCACAGCAAAATGAGCGCCAGAGGGGGGAAAGAGCAGTATCCGTATTCTGATTTGACAAACCGCTTGTTCGCGGTTTCTGACGTCACATCAGAAAGGAAGTCTCCGTCGCCGGGGGTACATCAGGTCTATATCCACGGCAGTGTGGTCGCCCAGGCTGCTGTGCGGCATTCTCGCCCGCACAACTTTTCGCATCAACGCCACGTACTCCTGGTGATTTCAGAAGTACCAGGACTGACTGTAGCGTTAACATTGTATGCTTATTATACGCCCCAGGCGGCGCATCGTGCAAACTTTGATCTCTCTGGCGCCAAACATTTCAATCATTTGCCGTCCACGCCAGAGAGATCGCGGTCAATCAGCGCTGGCAGGTGCTACTTCTTGCGCCTGTTCCAGACCATAGACCGTATCGCTTGAAATGTCGGTTCGCGTGAAATCCTTGAGCAGCAACACGGCTATCAGCGAGATGGCAGCGAGGATAGCAAGGTAGATGGCGATCCCGCTATACCCGTAAGGCCCCAGGAGGGCCGCTGCAATAATCGGTGAGGCTCCGCCCGCGATAGAGGCCAACTGGTAGCCCAACGAGGAACCACTATATCGTACTTTGGTGCTGAAACGTTCCGCGATCAGAGCCGCCTGGGGTCCGTAAAGCAGAGGATGGGCCACACTGACGGCGAGCACGGTTCCCAGAATAATCAGGAAGAAATTTCTGGTGTTCAGCAGCCAGAAGTAGGGGAAGGCGTAGAGACCCATGATCACCGAACCCGCCGCGTACCACATGCGCCGTCCAAAGCGGTCTGAGAGGTAGCCACAGGTCGGAATCGTAACCAGTGCCAGGATACCCGCGATACTGATGGCAATCAGGGCCGTAGTACTGGGTAACTTCAAGGTTTTCGTAATGTAAGCGATCACAAAAGTGGTAAAGACGTAGAACGGGCCTTGCTCTCCGAAACGCACAAACGCGCTCAGGAAAATCTCTTTCCAGTGATACCTGAATGCATCGACCAGCGGGGCCTTTGCCTCCCTTTTCTCTGCTAGCACCTGTCTAAAGAGCGGAGTTTCCAGGATGCGCAGGCGTATGTACAGGCCAACGATAATCAGCAGTGCGCTGAGCAGGAAAGGAATACGCCAGCCGATGTTGAAAAATGGAGTGTTAACCACTTCGCCGGGGAAAATGAAGTGGAATAGCGCCACTGCCCCCGTCGAGAGCACCAGACCAATTGGCACGCCCGCCTGCGGCCAGCCAGCCCAGAAGCCACGATTGCGCTTGTAGCCGTATTCCATCGAGAGCAGCACCGAGCCGCCCCATTCGCCGCCAACGCCAATGCCCTGGCAGAAGCGCAGCACCGTGATGAGGATCGGGGCCGCCACGCCAATCGTCGCGTAGTCGGGCACCAGGCCAACCAACGCGGTGGCGATGCCCATGAGCAGCAAGGTAATCACCAGGGTCGATTTGCGTCCGATGCGATCACCCAGGTGTCCAAAGAACGCGCCACCGATGGGACGCGCGATAAAGCCAAAGTAGTTTGCGGTAAATGCGAATAAGAGGCCGGCGAGATAATCAACTTTGGGGAAGAAGAGGGCAGGGAATACGATGGCCGCAATGGTTCCGTACACGAAAAAGTCGTACCATTCGATGGCAGTACCGATGGTGCTGGCACTAATAACCGGCAACATACTTGCCCACGTGGGGTTTTCCTGGTCCTTCGAGATATTTTCCATGAAGTCCTCCTGACTGGACACAACAAAACACTGATTTCCTACGTTGAACGCGCTACAACGTTCATTTTGCAAGTGTAAACGTTCTGTTCATGGTGGTCCGGCAAATGATTGATACGTAGAGTATGTACTATAGGCGCCATTTTTGCAAGCCCGCTGAGTCAACAATATACAGTGCACTCTGATATAAATTGTGAAAAAATGCCAAACTTTTCTATTGTAGAATAGTTCTATTCTTTGATAGAATAGAGGGCGTGACCAACGCTAGTATGTTCATGCATATATCGTATCTTTCATTCGGCTACTACCCGCAACCTTTGAAAACTTCTGACTTTCGTTTACATAAGGAGCAAAAGTATGTTCTGCCACAAGTGTGGAAACCCGTCGCCTGAAGGGGCTGTCTTCTGTGGCTCGTGCGGGCAAGCGCTGATCCCACCCGCGGGATCGACGAGCGGCACTGCTCACCAGTTCACCACCCCATCCTCGGCAAACAACGATCCCAATAGAACCCCGCTGACATCTGGGGAGCAGCGGCCAGTCATGCCGCCGCAAGAGCAGGGGGGAGAGCGGGATGCAGTGATTCTGCCATTTTCCCCCACGATGCCTGCTGCTGGCTACATGCCAACCATGTCGGGGACGCCCCAGTTTGGCCAGGTTCCAACGCTGCCCGGCACGCCGCCGCCATTCACTAGTTCACCCTCTCTGCCCGGCACGCCCCCCTCCGGGCCTGCACCCTACACACCTTATACACCTTACCCGCCCTATACACCGCCGCAGTTCGCGGGTGCCGTCCAACAGGTACCACAGCAAGTCTGGCAAGGCGAGCAGAATGTCCAGGGAGCCGCGCGGGTCGCGTCGGCTTCGAGCAAAATCGGGACAGCGCTGGTAGTAAAAATAGTCGCGGCGGTGGTTGTTCTCGCCATCATCACTGTAGGCGCAGTCAAGGCCGCGCCGCTGATCCTGCATACTGGCCCGAACGCAGGCACGCAGTCTACCGCCATTGTCCAGCACAACTCAACAGCCGTTCCCAGGCCGACAGCCATCCCCGCCGCCCCTGCCGGGCAGCAGGTATACCGGATTGGTGTCCTGAACTTCAGCGGCGACTCGATTGATCCCGCCATTGCCGGCACGACCACCACAATCCAGGAGACTCAGATGATCTTTACCGGCCTGGTTGCCTTAAATGATCAGCAACAGATCGTTGATCAATTGGCGCAATCTCACAGCGTCTCATCTGATGGGCTTGTGTATACGTTCCATCTGCGCCCCCACCTGAGGTTTAGCGATGGGACCGCGTTAACAGCCGACGACGTGGCCTATAGCATTGACCGCGCTCTCTCACCCGCAATAAATAATGCCTCTGGTGCGCTTAGCGCCGTCTACCTGGGCCTGCTGAAAGACGCGCAAAATCGTGTGAGTGGCCAGGTACCTACCCTGATTGGCGATAGCATCGCGGTGATTGATACCGTCACCCTCACCCTCACCCTCAGTAAGGCGGCACCGTATTTCCTCACGGCCCTGACCTATCCCTCTTCTTATGTGGTTGAGAAAAGCGTCATCGATCAGTGGGGGCAGGACTGGACCAATCACCTGGGCGATAACAATGGCCAGGGTGGGGATGGCCCTTTCAAAGTTCAGCGCTATAGCCAGACGACTGGCATCCAACTGGTGCCCAACCCCAACTACTATGGTTCGCAGCCGCAGTTGCAGCGTGTCAATTTTGTCTTTTTCACCAACGAAGACACAGCGTATAAAGCCTACGAAGCTGAGCAGGTTGATAACGCCCTGATTCCTCTCGCTTTCGAGGCGCAGGCTGAAGCCAGAGTAAAAGAATTCCATAAGTACAATCAGTTGTCCATCGACTATCTGGGCATGAACTACCTCTTCAAGCCATTCGACAATGTCCACATCCGCCAGGCTTTTGAACTGGCGATCAATAAAAACGTGCTGGCGCAAACCATCTATCATAATACCAACATGCCCACTTGCCACCTTGTGCCACAGGGCATCACTGGCTATAACTCCAACCTGACCTGCCCTGGTGGGGCTTCTACTGTGGGCGACCCGGCGCAAGCGAAAACGCTCTTCACTCAGGGGCTGCAAGAAGAAGGTCTGACCGCCGCGACCTTCCCACAGATTACCTTTACATTTGCGTCGGATTCTCCGCTCGCCCAAAACGAGGCCGACACGCTGGTCCAGATGTGGCAGACCGTGCTGGGCGTGACTGTCACTGCCCAGGGCGTGACATTCGCAAAACTTGTGACAGATGTGAGCACGACTCCTTGTTCCTCACAGGATCTCAATCAGTGCGTCAATAAGGGGCTACAGATGTGGAGTCTGGGCTGGTTGATGGATTTTCCAGATCCCTACGACGTTTTAACCTACCAGTTTGGGCAGGGCGCGCCCAATAACGCCGAAAACTATGGCCAGAACCTTTGCACCTGTGCATCTGCACAACAGCAAGTCCAACATTCGCTGGTACAGGCCGATGGAGACTCTGGTTCTGACCGCGTGAGCCTGTACCAACAGGCCGAACAGTCGCTAGTCAACGATGTGGTCCGCGTGCCCATGTTCCAACACGTGGTCAGCTACCTGGTGCAGCCATATGTCGTCGGTTTCGCGTATGCTAGCTGGGATCAGATCGCGCCGGATGATTGGGGACACATCTATATCGCGGTACATTAAGCGCACAGGCATTATGCAACACCTGGAGATTTGCGAGCCAAACAAACCATTGCAGCCTCTCCCCATAGCCCATTGTCTGGTCTGGGGAGAGGCTGCAATGGTTTGCAGTTAGCCCTGCTGGGCTTTGGTGTAGAGCGTGAACCAGACATCATCGTAGTAGGGCGAGAACATATGCCCACGCATGATGGTGCTGGTGAAGTCGTTATGTCCGTCGAGGTACCAGGAGTTGCCATCCTTGATAAACCAGCCGCCACCGCTGGAGCCACCAGTCATATTGCAGGGGATCGAGATGACCTGGCCTCCGGCGTGCTGCCAGCTTTTCCCCATGGAACCCTTGTCGCAGGACTGGCGCGTCTGGCCATTGAAGGGGTACGCAGCGGGATAGCCGTAAGCATAGAAGGGCTGCTCGATCTTCTGGTTATAGGCCCAGCCAGCGCCGCCGACCACATCGGTCAGGTTCCCAGCGGCATTGGGTTCCACAACGAGCATACCAAAGTCGCGGTTCAACTGGTTGGGTCGCGCGCGTATCCACTCGTTAGGAACCAGCAGCGCATACGCCACCCAGCACTTATACTCTCCAAAGCCGTTATTGTACAGCGGGCAGAACATCTCGTTCTGCATAAACTTGCCCTGTCCGAAGAGGCAGTGACCAGCAGTATCCACCATGTTATGGTTAGAACTGGCAATGGCGGTACCGGAGCACACGTAGTTCTGACCAGAGCCATTGCTAAAGAAGATCTTGCCAACGGTCGAGAGGGGATAATCCAGTTTCGCGTTTTGCGGGGGCTGACCGTCCTGGCGCGCTGCTTTGCCCGCGCTGGTATCGGCGTTCGCCTGGGAAAAGTCGGAAGTGCTGACGAGCTGCCCATCTTCGTTGGTGGCGTTGCTCATATTGGTCGTGGTCCAGTATTGCAGCACGCTGCTGGGGTTCTCATTCACCACATCCTCGACGATGCCCGCCGTGGGGGCAGGCGACGATGACCAGGGGAAGAGAGCCTGCGCGAAGCCCACCAGGTAGACCACGTAGATCGCGGCCAGCACGCACAGAAAGGTTTTTTCGACCCGTGGATTGTGAAGGATTGTATACAGTCGTGGCATCGTGCCTCTCCTTACTCGGAATCAGACGAATGCTTTTTGCCCGTTTTCAGATCAGTGGTGTGCGGCATTGGAGCGGGTTTGGCCTCACGTATCCTTTCCTCTGTCCAATACTTCTGCACGTCATCGGGGTGTTTTTTCACCACGTGCTTACTCACCCCATCCTTCGCGGGACGCTTCTTCCCTACGAAGAATAGGATTGCCAGCAAACACAGCAGGAAGGCGCCAGCCAGAGGCAGTTGGATGAGTCTCTGTTGTTGTGACATAATGCCTCTCTCTTTCTTGAAAGATGCTCTAGACAGCCTATGTGGACGGTGTAGCGTGCCCGTGGTTCTCTGCGCTGCACGTTTCAGTTACAATAGATTAGCCTTTAGATACAAGTATATCATAAGCATAAACATAGCAGCAATTCAGGTTTTTTGGAAGGGCGTATGTCAGACAAGCGCTCGCTCATACACCACTCGAAAATGGCGCCCATCCTCGTCGCGCACGTCTTCGAACGAGGTTTCGCGCAGACCGGATTGCTGGAAATGGGCTAGTTCGTCGTAGCTCAGCGGCCAGGGCATGCTGCCTAGTTCTTCCTGAGCATCGCGGCCACGACAGACGACCAGCAACTGGCCGCCGGGCGCAACACATTGCGCGACATTGGCGATGGCGTGCGCGCGCAGGCTCACTGCAAGCGCCTGGATGGTGTAGATCTCCAACACAAAATCGAAGGCTTGCCGCCACTCAGTCGGCGCGGCAAAGAGATCGGCGGCCTGATAGGTGACGGGCGTGGCGGGGAAGCGCTGCTGACACCAGGCGATGGCACGCGGGGAGATATCGAAGGCTGTGACCTGGAAGCCACGCCGCGCCAACTCTTCGGCATCGTCGCCGAGTCCGCAGCCGACGACGAGCGCGCGCCGCCCCTGACCCTGGATATTGTGCTGTTGCAGCCAGCTCAGGGCCACGGGATGTGGCTGCAAGTCTGCCCAGGGCACGCCGTTCGCGTCTCCCTCGGCTGTCGTGTAAACTGCGTCGAAAAAGCCCGCGAAATTGCCTTCAGGCAGCATGCGCTGCGCCAGTTCGCGCACCCGCAGGCGCCCCTGTGTTTTGTCATGTTGCATGATAAGAGAACAGCTTTCTAACATATGGATGATGTTTCTTTTGATAGCGTATCATTACCTATGCCCTATCGACAACATTTGTGCGACCCGTCTCAGGGCTGTTCCATGCAGAAATGAAGGTTACAACCAGCGCTGACGGGTAGCGACAACGGCTGCCTGGGTGCGATCTTTGACGTGCATTTTTTGCATGATATGATGCACATGTGATTTGACGGTCTCCAGGCTGACGGAGAGGCGTTCGGAGATGGCGCGGTTGGTCAGGCCATCGACGAGCAGGCTCAGTACTTCGCGTTCGCGTTCAGTGAGCATGGCGGAGGCCTGGGTGAGTGGGAAACGTGCTTTGAGGGTGGTTCCCTCGCCCACTTTGCTACGGATCTCCAATACACCGCCGGCTTGACGAATGCGCTCTTCCATCGTTTGCAGGCCCATATGGGGGGTCGCGGCCTCGCTGTTTGCCGGGCTGTTGTGCGCCTGAGCGGACGCGATACCCTGGCCGTTGTCGCTGACCTGGACCAGACCGAGGCCGGCGAGCTGGCGAATACGAATGCGCACCTCGCTGGCAGAGGCGTGTTTGCGGATATTGTTCAGGGCTTCCTGCATAAAACGATAGACGGGTGCCTGCAATGCCTGGGGCCAGAGCGCGAGATTATCCATATCATACGTAATTTTGAGATGGGGCAGGCTCTGGCTATATTCGTGCAGCAGGGACTTGAGCGCCTCATCAAACTCCCGCTCCTCCAGGGGAACCGGCAGCAGCGAGGAGATGCCATAACGCAGGTCGCGCAAGCTGCGGTTCAGGAGCACACGCGCCTGCTCTACTTCGTTGAGCGCGGCCTGAGGCTGCTTCTCCAGAATACGCTGCGTATATTCCAGCTTTTGCAGCACATGGCCCACATCCTGCAACACGCTGTCGTGCATCTCGCGGGCGATGCGGCTACGCTCCAATTCCAGTTCGTGCTGGCGCTCGGAAACATGCAGGTCAGCGTGCAGCAGGATCAGCGCGATCAGAGAGCAGGCGTAGTCGAGCAGGGTCTGTTGCTCCTCCGACAAGTCCGTCTCCTGTGCCAGTGTCAGGCCGAGTGCGCCGAGCAATTGGGAGCGATAACGCAGGGCGTGCAAGGCCAGCACTTCCCCGCCAGTTCCAGGCAGCTCGACCAGCTCAGTGGCGGCGTGCTGGGAGAGCCGAGCCAGTTCGGGAAAGGCTTGTTCGACAAACACATCTGGCTCGCCGAGGCACGTTGAGAGCTGAAACATCTGTTGCTCCGGCTGATAGCGCCAGAGACAGCCGGCGAACGCGTCGAGGGCCGCAGCAAGCAACTGGAGGAGGCGCTGGCCCAGTTCAGCGTTCTCCAACTGCGCCCCTGTGAGCAGGCCCAGTTCGCAAAGCTGCATCAACACATCCTGGATTCCCACAGCTTGCAGTGCAGGTGGCTCTTCTTGCCCCTCAGCCTTCTTACTCCTGACCTTTTTCTTGGGAGTTGGTGAGCGTTTGGCTGCGCGCCGCGCGCGCTGGGGGGAAGCGGGTATCCTGCGCACGGGCTGATATTCTTCCTCTTTTATCAGATAGGCGGAGAGCAGCGAGGTACAGATCAGCAGTTCGTCCTGGGCCTGCTCGCTCGGCACCGCGCGCGCGCCAGCGGGGCTGAAGCAGAAGACCAGCACGCCCTGGCGTTGCCCCTGGCGCAGGGCATGCAGCAGCACGCGTCCACGTGGCCAGGCATATGCGCGTTCTTCAGGCAGACTGAGCGTATTGCGCGAGATATCGGGAATATCTACAAAGCCCGGCTGTCGCAAAACCGAAGCAAAAAGTCCATGTAGAGAGAGATCGGTTGAGGAGGTTTCCGGCGTGAACGAGGAGGGGTGTGGATGGCGACCGGCATGTTCCAGCAGGGTCAGGGCCTGGCGTTCCTGGTCCAGCGTGAAGAGCAAGGCCAGGCGCGCGCCACAGCTTTTGCGCGCGTAGTCCAGCAAAATGGTTCGTCCCTGAGCTACCGACATCACCTGCTGCAATCGTGCAACCAGGCTCACGAGGGTTTGTGAGGCCACTACACCATATTCTCCCCTACAAGATAGTAAAAGCATGCCTTTTCTGTCTTCATCATACACAGGGGAAAAAAGCGCGCCCACATAGGCGAAGATAATGCAGCGGGCTGGAAACGCCATGCATTTCCAGCCCGCTGTACGTAGTTAAGAGTGCCTTTTAATGGGAGACGGCCACACGCCTCTGGGTTGGCTGCACTTCGAGCGTATCCATATCCAGCAGCGACTTCACCGAAGAGTCGGTGAGCACTTTTCGGGTAGAGGGATCGAAGACGACCTTATCGCGTGAGCAGAAGCGCAGGTTGTTCCAATTGGCCATCGCCTGGTCCCAGATGGGATAGAGCTGACGAGCCTCTTCGTCGCCCTGTCCGATATGGCGAATGGCGAAGAAAGAAAGGACGAGCGCGGCAACAATAAAGAGAATAGTCACAATGGCTTGAATCCAGGCGAGAATTGGAGCCATACTGCCCAGGCCTGTAAAACCATTGGCGGAAAGCAGGACCAGGGTAAAGAACACACCGACTGCCACTAGAGCCATACCGACGCAAATGTATTTCATCATAGATGCATGCGATTCAGGCATGGGCGGCGGCGCAAAGGGCTGCTCATGGGAGCTATAAGCCGTTTGCATTTTCTTCACTTGATCCGCCCGATTGCACACCGGGCAGGGAGTGAGTTGCCTGCTAGAAGAAACCATAAGAAAGAAGCCTCCTTGTTCGCGCTGCGGCGAACCTTAATACTGTCGTGATTATGTAAAAGCATACCATGTGATGAACGATCAGACAATGGCTTTATCAAGCCCCTATCTGCCGATCTTAACCACAAACCCGACAACCAGCATGACGAAAACGTGTTTTTCTACGGACATATTCAATTCTTGTACATTTATATTATAGCACGCGATGACCACCTTCTTGCCAGTGCTGTGAATTATCATAAATTCTATGACGCCGTATGAATGAATATATCTGCTTGCTTGTTGCAAGAACACATTTTCTCTGTTATACTTGCTCATACATTAATCTACTGGACACGAAAAAGGGCGCGGTTGATCTGATGGAGAGGGTGTTGCCCACACGCATCCTCATCACCAGCCACGCAGCACACATTTTTTGTGTTATGATTGAAGCGAGAGCAAGTGGCTCAGGGAGGTTTGGCATGAAAGCCGAAGAAATCGAGCGGTATCTTTCTCAACTTGGAGAGGAGTTAACCAGCAAAGGCGTCCAGAAACCAATCCATATTCTCATGATCGGAGGAGCATACATGCTCCTGCTCCTCAATGCACCGCGTACCACCGACGACGTGGACTTTTTCTGGTTGGAGAAAGATGAGGAAGTGTTGCAGCAGGAGATATACGCGCTTCGAGACGGCATAGAAGCAGTAGCAAACAAAAATGTTTTGGAAATAGATTGGATGAATTACATGACCCACTGGCTTATGTATGACCAGATTAGCATTCCAAAGGGAAAGGTGTGGAAACAGTTTGGTCCACTCCATGTCCATACTCCATCAAAGGAGTTTATCTTTGCGCTCAAAATTGTGGCAGGGCGCGATAAGGATATCGCAGATTTGCATATCTTACACCGCCAGACGAAAATCAAAACGCGACAGCAAGCCCAGAAATTGCTTGATCGTTATATCTTCCCAGCGACGCAGGAAGTAAACGCTAAAGGAATTGCAAAGTCGTTTAAAGTGCTTTTCAGTGAATAGTGGCTACGACCAGGAGAATTCACAATGCCAACAACCACTAGAACGCGTCAAACGATGGCACGAGCCTATCAGCATATCTGTGAAGGGATAGATCCCTGGATTGCTCTGGGCAACTTCAGGAATGCCTGGTATGGCCACGCCAAAGACATGCGAGCAGAGCTTGTCAGTGCGCCGCCTGTCCCACCGGAGCATGACACGGAATACACTCTACACTGGAGAGCGTTTTGTGCGGCCTCTGTCGAGTTCCTCTGTGGCTGCTATAATGTGCCCTGCCCCGCATGGGTGTATGATCCTGAGTATAATTTAGCAACTCCCTGGTGGAATACAACTCGTCCAGAGGATGATTCTATACGCGAGGATCTGTTGCAGACTGCTCCAAAGCCATTTGCACGGCGCAACATTTTTTGCAGCAACCGCCTCTATCAGAATAAATACGAGTCGGGCGCCTGGGCAATTGAAGCACGAGCTATGGGCCTGAAAGGTGCGGATGTCTGGCGCTATGTGCGTGAGAATGAGATTCGCGTGCATGGCGGCTAAAGCAGGGAGGAGTGAGGTATGCGTGCATCTCGGTTGCAGTATTCGATGTTGATCGAGTGGTCAGAGGAAGATCAGGCGTACCTGGTGACACTGCCAGAGTGGGCGGAGCGGGTGACGATGCCCGCGACCCACGGGAAAACGTATCGCAAAGCCGCGAAACATGGGCGGCAGGTGCTGGAATTGCTCATCCAGTGAGCGCTTGAGGATGGGCAGCAACTCCCTGAACCAAAAATGTATGTATCATCCAACTAAATCGACGGTATGAAGGAAAGACCAATGGGCATCACGCTTTATTTGAATGGCACGATCTACACGATGGACGCGGCTCAGCCACGCGCTCAGGCGATGGCGGTGGATACGCTCAGTGGGCGCATTCTGGCGGTTGGGGCAAACGATGAGGTGCGTCGCG
This sequence comes from uncultured Ktedonobacteraceae bacterium, assembly GCA_964250225.1. Lineage (GTDB taxonomy): Bacteria > Chloroflexota > Ktedonobacteria > Ktedonobacterales > Ktedonobacteraceae > Paraktedonobacter. The sequence continues at coordinate 55,556 of CAXUEY010000009.1, forward strand.
TGGGGGGACAAAACGCGGAACTGGTCGATCTGCGCGGCAAGACGCTGCTACCCGGCTTTATCGACGCGCATATTCACCTACTCTCCACGGCCTATCGTCGGCACCACATCAACGCAGTGGAATGTGTCAGCGAGGACGAGGTGGCGCAACTGGTACACCAACGCGCGGCCACCACGCCGCCTGGACAGTGGATTCTGGGTGGACGCTGGTATAAAGGTCTCTGGCCGGGCCAGCAATTCCCCACGAAAGCCTCGCTGGACGCCGCGGCCCCACAGCATCCCGTGGCTCTGTGGAGCAAGGATGGCCACCTGCTCTGGGTCAATTCGCTGGCCCTGCAACGCGCCGGGATCAGCGCGGAGACGTCCGATCCCGCCGATGGGGTCATTTTGCGTGATAGTGCGGGCGAGCCAACGGGGGTACTGCAAGAGTACGCAGCCACCGACCTGGTGTATAAGGTCATCGACAAGGGCGATCCAGTCCTGACGCGCCACCTGGTAGAGCAGACCCTACAAGATCTGTTGCGCGCCGGGATTACCTCGATCCAGAATATCGAGGGTCGCGACGCTCTGACCCTCTTCCAACAATTGCACGAGGAGAATAAACTGCCGCTACGTGTACAGATGATCCTGCCGCGCAGTATGCTGCCCGAATTGCAGGCATTAGGCCTACGCGCGGGCTTTGGTGACGACATGCTGCGTCTGGGTGGCATCAAGATCTTCGCCGATGGCACGCTTGGTTCGCAGACCGCGGCCATGCTGCAAGGTTTCGAGGGCAACCCCAACAATCGCGGCTTGCTAACCCTGCCCGAACCTGAGATGATGGAGACGGTCAGCACCGCCACCGAGCTGGGCATGAGCATCGCCATCCACGCCATCGGGGACCGCGCCGTGCGTGTGGCTCTCAACTCGATTGAGCGTGCCCAACAACGTCTGGCCGACGCCAATCTCCAGGCGACCGCGGCCCGTCTGCGTTACCGCGTCGAGCACGCGCAACTGGTCGCGCCGGAAGACCTGGAACGCATGCGGCGTCTGGGCGTTGTGGCCTCCATCCAGCCTTTCCACGCCGTAGCCGACCGCGACCTCGCCGAGCGCTACTGGGGCAAACGCTACACCCGCGCCTACGCCTATCGTACCATGCAACAACTGGGCATTCCCCTGGCTCTGGGTTCGGACGCGCCTGTGGAGACCTTCGATCCCCTGCGCATCCTCTACGCAGCCATTCAGCGCAACGACAGCGCCACGCCTGAGCGTTCCCCCTGGCTGCCGGAACAGGCTCTCGCGCCGGTGCAGGCCCTCTGGGGCTACACCCTCGGCGCGGCCTACGCTGGTGGCGAAGAACACGAAAAAGGCTCGCTCACCGTCGGTAAACTGGGCGATGCAGTCGTGCTGCGCGAAGATCTCCTCGCCATCGAGCCTGAGAAGATCCGCGAGAACGGCGTACAGGCCACGATTTTGGGTGGGAAAGTTGTGTATGGGGAAGTATAGCGCGCTTTTGTACGCATAAGGAATTGCAGGGAGGAACGAGTATCATGGATCGTAATCCAAAGCAACTCGTCGAGCGCGGCTATGATCGTATCGCGCACCGCTATCTCGAATGGGCGCGAAATAATCTTGCGCAAATGGAATCTTCCGCACGTATGAGCTACCTACGCAAATTGCTAGCACGGCTTCCTGAGCGAGCACAGGTGCTGGAGTTAGGCTGTGGCGCCGGTGTGCCGTGTACGCAACTTCTCGCGCAACAGGCGCATGTGACCGGAGTTGATATCTCAGCAGCTCAGATTGCGCTCGCCCAACAATACGTTCCCACTGCCACGTTGGTTCAGGTGGATATGCTATCATTGACCTTCCCGGCGGCCACATTTGATGCTGTTGTCGCCTTTTACTCGATCATCCATCTTCCCCGCGCAGAGCAAGTGGTGCTGATTGAGCGTCTCGCCAAATGGCTGCGGCCTGGTGGCTGGCTGCTTATGAATTTGGGAACATCAAACGACCCCGGTTCTATCGAGCCTGATTGGTTGGGAGCTGCCATGTACTGGAGCAGTTATGATGCACAGACGAACCGCGAGATGATCCAGCGGGCCGGTTTCGCGCTCGTTGAAGCAGAAATTCTACTCGATGACGAAGATGGGGCACCGGTTCCGTTTTTGTGGATACTTGCTCAAAAAATGTAGAAAACGCGAAAGGAATTTAAACAGCATAGCGTCGCGGTTCTGCACGTCTCGCCGATGGATGTTGAGATTTATCGCCGCCTGGGTTTCAAAGAGTGCTGCCAGGTCAGCACCTATACATGGAGTCCTACAAGCAACGAGTGAGATTAGGATAAATTCGCTGGTTATGGTACACTCTACGCAGAGCATTATCTCTATAGGGCAAAAATGGCTTACCGTAACCCTACGAATAGACCCAATCTGAAATATGCTCCTGAGCAGATGCAATTGAGGAGTTATGCATGATGAACGATAGAAGTGGTATGCACCCGGAAGATGACCGCGCGCAAGGCGCGGCTTCGGCATCGCAGATGCCAACGACCCCACTTTCTCGCAGTGATCCAAATGAGACGCTTCAGGACGATATGGCAACGGTGGCTATACCGCCATCTGCGGCGGACGCGCCAACGCTGGCAACCTCGTTTCATACGGATCCTACTGAGCGAGGTGTGCCCCCAACGCTGCAAGCGCAGAGATATGGGCAAGCTGGCGCACCGGGAAATATGCCCCAATCGCACCTCTATCAGGGTACTGCTCCAGATACAGCACAGCCCGGTGCCCCGGCAGTTCTCTATACCCAGAGCGGCTACGCCTCGCCACCTGCACAACCTGGGGTACCAATGTCCGCACCAAAGCAGCGCAGCAAACTCCCGTTGATTGCTATCGTGGCGCTTGTCGTGCTTCTGCTGGGTGCTGGTAGCGCCTTCGCCTACGTGACAATCCAGGCAAACGCCTCCACACCCGCGAAAACCCTGCAACAGTTCTGCGATGGTCTGAAAACACAGAATGCCCAGGAGGTCTACAACACCTTCTCTGCCGAGGAGAAGGCAAAGACCAGCCTCTCACAGCTGCAGCAGGCCTTTGATGAACTCAAAAACCTCAACCTGGTGAAATTCACGGCCTGCACAGTGGGTGAGGTTCAGCAAAATGACACGACAGCCGTGGGTCAGATTACGATTACCACCCGTGTTACTTTGCTGGGCATCTCCACGGATACGTCAGTGACGGTCCCTGGGCATCTGGTCCTGGAAAATGGCACGTGGAAAGTCAACTCTGATCCGACACACATATCGAACGGGACGTTCCAGCCGAATTTCTTGACCCCAACCGTTAACCAGTAAATACTAAACGCGAAAAACATGCGTCGCCTCTAAATCCAGGATGGCGCATGTTTTTCACATGGGAATAAGCGAGCTATCTACCAGGAAGCATAGCGATCAACTGTCGGCACCGACCAGCCTGCTGGATAGTTCACATAGACCGTACCATGAGAACCGGAGAGCCAGACCTTTTGCAGAGCCGCCCGGTTATAAATGGTCTCGACCTGAGCATCGCTGGCGAAGGCCGGATCGTTCACGATGACATCCCCGCGTGCATCAAAGCCGCGCACAACGAGCAGGTGGCCTGTCGAACTGGGGATAGGCGCGCCCGGCAACTGACCATCGCTAAAGGCGAGGCTGATGATAAGCGGCACACCTACTTTGATCCATTGCTCGATCTGGCTCATCGAATACATACGCGTGACAAACGAGTGTAGCGCGCCAGATTGCGCCGAGTACGCGGTATTCAACGGCCAATTACCCGTGCCCTGGTAGGTGAAATCGTAGGTGCCTCTGGCCACATTGGGTACGCTCTGGTTCAGGTTCGCTTGCTTCAACATATTGGACCAGTAGGCTATGACCATGCTGGTCGAGGTCGGGCTGCACCAGTTCTCGCCGCCGCCGCCATAGCCCAGACGTTGATACCGCGGCAACATCTGCGAACGCTGCGGCACATCCAACGCTTTTCCCCACACCGAGCGATCAGCAGGAATCGTCGGCACGCTCTTCGCGTCATACGCGGCTATTGCCCCCACACGCTTGAGGATCGGACTGAGCGAGGGCGAGGTGGTGAACAGGGTCAGGCTCAACTGGTAGGCCGTGGCCGCTGTCCGGGCCTGGAACGTATCGGTGGACACGCTGCCAGTCTGATCCGCCTGTTCGTCCACGCTGTGCCGCTTGATAGTACTGAGATCGCTGGCCCAGATTGGCAGATCGTACCAGTGCGTCCAGCCCGGACCTTCCAGCACGCGCACATGCACCTCCAGCCACGTGCCAGGGGGCGTTGATGCGTTCCAGGAAGCGACCAGCGTGGTAAACGCCTGCTGCGTGGTATGAACAGGCGAGGTCAGCGTCCCATAGAAAAAGTGACTCCCATTGTAGTAATTGTCGCCATGATAGCTGCCAGCCGTCAGCGGGTCCGTGCCCGCGCAGAGACCCGTCGCCGCGTCAAAGCTGGCCGCGCCACCATCGATATCGCTGGCCGCGCAGGTGAGGTTGCGACTCGCCGCCAGTTGCACCTGCGCAGCGTTCGGACCAGGCTGCAACGAGATACCATTCACGATCCACCCGCTAAAATCGCCCGCCATTTGCTGTTCCCAGAACTCATCATACTGCCGAACCGTTGCATGAGCTGCGGGTCCATGAGAAGAAGCATCTGCGCGAGGGGGGAAGCCTGAAGCAGATACGAGGCTCAGCAGGAGAAGTACCAGGCTCAACAAGCCGACATAGCGTCTATACGACCATCGTTGGCGAGGGACGCCAGGAACAAGCGCTACCATGAAATGCTCCTTACCTGAGGATACTCGCGGATTAAGAAGAGACACGCATACTACCAGTATCGTATGCAGCCACGCATAGTATATCTGGATAGATGTCTAACAATCACCTCGCTGAGAGACCCGGACTGTTTAAAGTTTTACGTCCCATCGTGAACATTTGATAATCCCAATCTCTATGCGTTCTTACCGATAAAGCATGGTTCAAAACTATGGAACTTGTACTTATGTATCTGGTAAACAGAGGAGTTTCACACGATGGAGACGCCCAACCCCTACGCTTTCGGTGAGCACGAGGAAACAGACCGGCAGTTCGTCACTCCACCCAATACCCATGTGTTGGTGCGGCGCTTTATTGCCCTGCTCATCGATAGCTTCTTTCTCAGCATTCCCATTGCTCTGACGGAGGCAACCTTTGGCGTCGCGCAAAATATGCCATACGTTGCCGCACCCGGTGTCGGTATTTCCTACGTTCCCTATACATCGAATGCTGTCGTTGCTTTGCCCTGGCTCTATTTGATTGCCTTCCTCTACTTCTTCCTGCAGGAAGCGCTGTTTGGCACGACAATGGGCAAACGTATCGCAGGTTTGAAAGTCGTGTATGGGAACGAGCATGCCGTAAGCCAGCCACTGACATGGCAGGCCGCGTTTATACGCAACCTTGTGCGCCCCATCGATGCCATCGGTGGCTATCTCGCTGGCTGGATTCTCGTGCTCTCGTCCTCACAGCGCCGTCGCCTCGGCGATCACCTGGCTGGCACGCTGGTGGTGCTCGACGAATCGGTCCCCGACATACCTCTGAAGAGTTCTCAGTTCTGGTTACGCCTCGGCGCTCTGACCGTGCTCATCGCCTGCTTCGTAGCTGGCTGCCTGACCTTCGAATATTATGGTCGCCCGCCGCTGGTTATCGCTGGCGAGGCAAATACCTCGCAGAGCATCTTTGGCGCGCATGAGCAGGAACAGGTTCCCAATGGCTACCAGATGACGCCCAACCTCAACATGATTACCGGCCTCCAGCTCGGCCAGCCAGCGCGTGGCGAGGACACCCTTACCTACCCGATCAGTTTTTATAAGCTTGACAATGGCAAGGCATACAAATGCCAGGGCCACATCATCCTTAAATGGTTTAGTCTTGCCCAGGGTTGGGAGGACACGGGAGGCGATACCGTGTGTCGGCCTGCCCCATAATGCAAAGGGAGCCAGCAGGCTGCTTTTGACACGGTCAGCTTTACCTTGTATACTGCTGAAAAGAAAAGAGGTTTTCCACATGTCACAGACAGAACATCAGCTTTCGCTCGCCCCTTTCTACAGTGGTTGGGAGAACTATCAACAGCAGCTTGTCGCGGCCATCGCGCCCCTGACAGCAGAGCAATTGGCCTTGCGTTCCGCGCCAAATCAGTGGTCGGTTGGTATGCTGGCGGCGCATATCGTCGCTGCGCGCGCTGGATGGTTCCACATGCGCATGGGTGAGGGCGGTGCCGAGCTTGATCCCCTCGTCTACTGGGACGATCATTTTGAAGATGGGAGCTATCGTGAGGAGTCGCCTCGTTCCGCCGCTGAACTGGTTGCCGGGCTTGAGGCGAGCTGGCAGGTGATCCAGGAGTGCCTCACCCGCTGGACTTCCGCCGACCTTGCGCGCGCCTTCCCACATCCCACGCGCACAGATCGGCCCGCCCGTGCGCGCCAGTACATCATCTGGCACGTGATCGAGCACGACCTTCATCACGGCGGCGAACTCTCATCGATCCTCGGCGCGCACGGCCTGGCCGCAGTCGATTTAGATTAAGCGCAATGCCGTCCTCAGTTCCCCTCGCCAGAAGTGAGCACGTTGAATTGAAATAATATAATCGCCTGAGCGGTAGGGATTACCTGTCGCTCAGGCGATTTTTCACTGCTTGTAAAAAAGTGGTCCGGCCGTAAAGATCAGACCATCGCCTGATCGACATAGCACCAGCGCCAGTCCTCACCAGGCTCAAACGACTGCATGATCGGATGCTGGGTATCGTGGTAATGTTGGGTCGCGTGCTTGCCCTTTGACGAATCGCAGCAGCCGACATGTCCACAAACCAGGCACATGCGCAGTTTTACCCAGCTATCACCCGTCTTCAGACATTCCTCGCACCCGTTGGCGCTCGGCGTGACTTTTTGTATCTGGTTGAGATGTGTACAATTTGCCATAATCTTCTCCTTTATCTACACATTTTACAAAAAAATGGTTTGTTGCTCTATTGCATCGCCGCTTCCCTACTCTGAATACGTTCTATACTGGAAAGTAGCATACTCAGCCTGACTAATACGTGGCTATATAGACCTTTTTCAAATCCAGGTGCTCGGAACATGTTGTACAATACTCTGATGTAACGTGTTTAGCATAGGAGACGTGGTACGATGGCAACCAATCCAATACATGAGCAACCTGCGCGGAACTGGCCCAGGAGAAGCGGGCCGATGTCGGAAGAGGCCTTTCATGAACTGGAGCGCTGTGATCCTATTCTCGACTCCTTCCCTTTGGATGTCCGTCACTGGACCTGCCCCGAATGCGGGACGGTCCATGACCGTGATATCAACGCCGCTCAGAATGTGCATGCCGTGGGACTCACGGTATTTGAAGCCTGTGGAGAGGCCGTAAGACCTGGCGCGGTGAAAACCAAACCAGGCAAGCCTCAGCGAAGCAGGAACCCCTACTCGTGAGGGTGGGACTCCCACGGCTCAAGCCGTGGGGAGGATGTCAAGAGAACGGGAGAGTATACACATGGCCAACACCGTCACCGAAACCTGGACCCATCACACTATCGCGACCAACGGCATCAACATGCACTATGTCGCGCAGGGCGAGGGGCCGCTTGTCGTGCTGCTGCATGGCTTCCCTGAGTTCTGGTACTCGTGGCGTTTCCAGATCCCCGCGCTGGCCGAACAGGGCTACCGCGTGGTGGCGCCCGACCTGCGTGGCTACAACGAGACCGACAAGCCCAGGCGCGGCTACGATATCCCCACACTTTTGCGCGATATCTCCGGGCTGATCCACGGACTGGGTGAGGAACGCGCGATCATCGTGGGCCACGATTGGGGCGGCGTGCTGGCCTGGCAGTTCGCCCTCGACTATCCACAGATGACTGAGCGGCTGATCGTCATGAACGCGCCCCATCCCGGCGCGATGCAGCGCGAGCTGCGCACGTGGCAGCAGTTGCGTAAAAGCTGGTATATTTTCTTCTTCCAGCTCCCCTGGCTGCCCGAATACGCGCTTTCACGCAATAACGCCAACGAGATCGGGCGCATGTTGCGCGGCGCGGCCCTGCAAAAAGAGGCCTTCCCACGTGAGGAGACCGCGAAATATCAGGAGGCCATGAGCAAGCCAGGAGCCATTCCCGCGGCCCTGGCCTACTACCGCCAGATCTTTCGCCGCATGCTCACAGCCCCACGCTACCACAATCGCCAGATCGAAGCGCCGACTCTGCTGATCTGGGGCGAGCAGGATATCGCGCTGGGCCTTGAACTCACCAATGGCCTCGACCCCTGGGTGCCCAACCTGCGCGTCAAACGTATCCCCGACAGTGGCCACTGGGTCCAGCAGGAGCAGCCAGAGAAGGTCAATCAGTATATGCTGGATTTTTTGAAAAGCTAGCGCTAAATGCCTGTATCATCCCCCGGATGCGGCTGCCTATTTCTCCTCCCATGCACCTGCCTCTTCCACCACATAGCCAGAGGCGCGCAGACGGGTCAGCAGTTGCTCACACTGGTCGCGGTCGCGGGTCTCCAGGGTCAGCGTCTCCTCGCGTTGCATGATGGGCAGGCGGCTGGAGATACGCTGGTGGCGCACGTCGATGACGTTGATGCGCATCTCGGCGATGATCTCCAACAGGCGCATCAGTTCGCCGGGTCTATCGCTCAGCCAGGTGTGGATCACAAAGTAGCGGCCAGCAGCGGCCAGGCCATGCTCTATAAAGCGCCCGACGAGGTTGATATCGATATTGCCGCCGGTCAGTGGCACCAGCACTTTCTTGCCGGGTAGCTTGAGTGATCCACTCAACAGCGCCGCCACGCCAACCGCGCCCGCGCCTTCTATAAGCATCTTATTGCGCTCCATCAAGAAGAGCACCGCGTTGATAATCGCCTCGTCCGCAACGGTCACGACCTCATCAACCAACTGTGAGATGATCTCAAAAGTCAGTTCGCCTGGACGTTTGACCGCGATGCCGTCAGCGATGGTCGCGATGGCTGGAAGCGTGTGCAGCGTGCCAGCATCGAGAGAAGCACGTGTACTGGCCGCGCCCGCCGCCTGCACACCGATCACAGTGATATTTGGGCGCAGGGCTTTAGCGGCAATAGCGATGCCGGAGATCAGGCCGCCGCCGCCGATGGGCACCACCAGCGCGTCGGCATCGGGCAGGTCGCTAAGCATCTCCAAGCCCAGTGTGCCCTGCCCGGCGATCACATCGGGATCGTCGAAGGCATGCACAAACATCGCCCCAGACTGTTCCTGAAGCTCCAGGCAGTGCTGATAGGCGTCGTCATAGGTGAAGCCCTGCAAAACCACCTGCGCGCCATAGCCCTGCGTGGCCATGACCTTTGCCAGGGGAGCCGTTTCCGGCATCACGATGGTGCAGGGAATACCAGCCTGGGCAGCGGCGATAGCCACACCCTGCGCGTGGTTGCCAGCCGAGGCCGCGATCACCCCGCGCGCGCGTTCCTGCTCACTCAGCTGCGAGAGCTTGAAAATAGCCCCGCGCACCTTAAACGAGCCAGAACGCTGCATATTTTCAGCCTTCAAATACAAATCGGCACCCGTAATGTCATGCAACGTTCGCGAGGGAGCGAGGGGAGTGTGATGGAGACACGTCTTGAGAAGCTTGTGCGCCTCCCAAATATCGGCAATCGTGACAGGCAGGGGACGTGGGAGAGCGACGGACGTGGGGGAGACACTGCTGGTCTCGCCTGCCTGAGGGGTAGTGTCTGCTTTCGCTGTATCTTTGACTGAGCGCATGACGTCTTACGGTCCTTTGTATTGCCTGCATTGGAGCATGCCACAGACGTTGTGGCTCGATCAATATTTACGTGTATGGGGGCCATTATAACGCAAGTAGCGAATGGATACAACCATGTTGAAAAAAACCGGACGTTTTGTGAGAGAGATCTGGACCGTCATCGGCATATTTGGTCTTCTCAGTACAATTAGAAATAAAGAAATATGTGACGTTTCATTGGTTTATGTAGCAAGGGAGGATCATATGTTACCATTCACGAAAGGTGGTAAAACGCCAGAGATGGTCGAAGTCATGCTCAG
>CAXUEY010000010.1:0-65389 GCA_964250225.1 uncultured Ktedonobacteraceae bacterium
TCTCCAATCGCGCCGAGGACCGCTGGCACATTCCCACCGCCGATGTCTTTACGCTGGCCATCGAGCAGGGGAAGGCGGGCGACCAGGAGGGCGAGTCACAACCCAGCGCCCCATCGGTCAAGCAGCGCAGTTCGCCCGCCTTCCCCTGCTCGATGGCCAGCGTATAGACATCGGCGGTGGGAATGTGCCAGCGGTCCTCGGCGCGATTGGAGACAAAAGCCAGTCGCTTGCCATCGGGCGACCAGGCCGGGCCGCCATCGTCCCAATCGCCGTCGGTCAACTGGATCGGCTCGCCACCGGCAACGTTGAGCAGGAAGAGATGGGAGCGGCGTTCATAGACATAACCCACGCCATCCACCCGGTAAAATAGACGGTCGATCACCCGCGCTTTGGGGAGCGGCTTGCCATCCTCGGTCTCCTCATCCAGCGGGCCAGTCTGCGCGGAGAAGGCCAGCCACTGGCCATCAGGCGACCACACAGGCGTCGAGGCTCCATGCGGCAGGAAGGTCAACTGACGCGCCTCACCGCCGTCGGTTGGCAACAGCCAGATTTGCGGCTTATCCTTGCCCAACTTCTTCTGCTCAGGGCCAGCAGCTCTGCCGGCTTCGCCTTCGCGTTCCGACAAAAAGGCCAGCCAGCGTCCATCCGGCGACCAGCCTGGACCAACGGCATTGGCTGGACCAGCAATCAGCCTGCGGGACTCGCCCCCTCCAGTGGGCACGGACCAGATAGAGGAGCGGTAGGCGTGTTTGCGCGCATCAACTTCGGTGACGACATAGGCCACACGCTGCCCATCTGGTGAAATACGTGGGCTACTGAGAAAGGTGATCTCATACAGATCTTCGATGGTCATGCTTCTTCGGGACATAGTTTTTCACCCTACTCTTCCTGTGTTTGAGGAAAAAAGACGATCAAACGTAGGCATCTCACCTTGTTGTATCACATGCAGGCGTGCAAATACAAGTCTAAACCTCTTGATCCTCGATACTTTTATTGATTGTTACATGCTGTAAGGATTTTTCCTCTGTTAATTCTGCTTCTTCACTTCGCTGCGCTTTTTGTTTGCCCTGGATCAACAGGCCAGCGACCAGTGAACTGGCCAACGCAAGCCCGGCGCAAGTGAAGACAATCACGCGGAACCCATCCACAAAAGACTGCTCAATGACGTGCTGCAGCAGCATCCGCGTTGAACTGCTCACATCTGACGGGAGTTTGATCCCGGCCAGGCTACCACTCTGCGCCTCAACTGCCTGACGCACGCTGTTGGAAAGAGGGATGGTCGCGAGTCGCTGCACCAGGCTGTTACTGAAGACGTGCAGCATCACCAACCCCATCACCGCGATGGCCATTAATCCCGCGGTGCGCGAGACAGCGTTATTGATGCCGGAAGCAGCACCAGCGTGGCTTTGCTCGACCGCGTTCATGATCGTCGTTGTGAGCGGGGCCACGGTCACCGTCATCCCCAGGCTCATCAGAATAATGGCGGGGAAGAACGTTGTCCAATAACTGCCGCCGATATCCGGGCGCGCGTAGAGCAGAACGCCCAGCGCTGTGATGGCGGGGCCAATAACCAGGGGGAGTCTGGACCCAAAACGCCTGACCAGGCCTCCAGTCCAGCGCGAGAACAGAAACATCGTTAGAGCAAAGGGGATCAGCGCCGCACCCGCCATCGCCGGAGAGTAGCCCTGCACCTGAATCAGGTTGAACGGCACGAAATAGGCGACCGTACTTAACGCGCCATAGAGAAAGAAGGTCAGCAGGTTAGCGCCGCTAAACGAGCGCACTTTGAACAATGAGAGCGAGACTATCGGCTGAGCGGTGCGCGCCTCGACCACGAGAAACGCGCCCAGGGCAACGATCCCCAGCGCGAGCGAGATAAGCACAGAGGGCCTTCCCAGACCGGTGGCCCCGGACTCGATCAGACCATAGACGACACCCGCGAGGCTGAGCGTCACTAGCAACGCTCCCGGCCAATCAAGTCTGCCCGCTACATCCTCGGCGCGGCTCTCCGGCACGCCCCACAGCGAAACCAGCAGGACTATCACCGCCAGGGGGACATTGATGAAAAAGACCCAGCGCCACGAGGCATACTGCACCAACCAGCCCCCCAGCAGCGGGCCGAGAACCGAGGTGATCGAGGTAAAGCCCGACCAGGTGCCAATGGCCCGCCCGCGCTGCTCAGCGCGAAAGGTTGCGCTGATAATCGCCAAACTGCCCGGCACCAGCAACGCGCCGCCTATGCCCTGTATGGCACGCGCAGCAATCAACAGATTGTTATCAGGAGCGAGGCCACAAAGGATCGAGGCAAGCGCAAACAGGGCCGTGCCGAGCATAAAAATGCGCCGCCGCCCAAAACGGTCTCCCAGCGAGCCTCCTACGAGAATAAGTGCGGCTAAAAAGAGCGCGTAGGACTCTACGACCCACTGCACCGCGCTGGCGGAAGCATTGAACTCGCGTTGCAAGGCGGGCAAGGCCACATTCACAACCGAGCCATCGATAAAAGCCATACTTGAGCCAAGAATAGTGGCCAGCAGCACCAACCATCCGCGCGGCGCAGGCTGGGTGCATTTTGCAGTAGTGCGAATCACACGCTCATCACAGGGGGATTTCACTGAATCAATCATAGAGCCTATCTTTCTTCTGAAGAAGTATAAAACGGGAATGGGCTAAAATCCAGGCTCATGTATCGTGACCTGAGGAAATTTGTCCATACTATATCCATCTATCCTACCACTTATCTCTGCTTTTTGCCTACCAACTCTCTCCGCTGTTGTCCGGCGCCTTGAGCAAAAAACAACCATGCTAACCCCGCTGGACGAGGAGGGTGCAAAAACAGTACAATACAGGAAGCTGCCTGTATTTGTTTGCAGGGTTGCAGTTCTTGAAGGAAAAACGATGGCCAGCACTTTTGTAACAATACTATTCGGTCTGGCCGCTTCTCTCTGTTGGGGAAGCGGCGATTTTTGTGGGGGAATTGCCTCGCGCCGCGTGAACCCATCAATGGTGGTGACAGCCGCGTATACAACCGGGCTTGTGCTCATGATCGGGTTGGCCCTGATCTGGCGCGAGCCGTTGCCTGCGCAGAAAGATATCCTCTGGGGCGCATTTGCTGGATTAGTCGGGGCCATCGGGCTGATTGCGTTCTATTCGGCGCTCTCTATCGGGCGCATGGGAATTATCGCACCCACTTCGGCAGTGTTAACAGCGGGTTTGCCCGTACTGTTCAGCTCTTTCACTGAAGGTGTACCGGGCCTGCTGCAATTTGGCGGCTTTGCCCTGGCGCTGCTCGCCATCGTCTTGATCTCGCGACCAGAACGGGCCAGGCAACGTCCCAGAGGTATCGGATTGGCGCTGCTAGCTGGTTGTTGCTTTGGCTGCTTTTTCATCCTCATCAGCCGGGTAAGCCACAACGCGACCTACTGGCCTCTGGCAGTCGCGCGCCTGTCCTCGGTGCTCTTTTTGCTGTTGATAGCGCTGTTCAGGAAACAGCAACTACTCCCGCAGAGAAAAGCTCTGCGGAAAGCGCTACCGCTGGTGCTCATCGCGGGCGCGCTAGATGCTCTCGGCAACGCGTTTTTTGTGCTCGCCGCGCATAGTGGTCGTCTTGATGTCGCAGCTGTGCTTTCCGGGCTCTATCCCGCTGCCACCGTGCTGCTGGCCTCCATCGTGCTCCGCGAGCGTGTGACGCGCGTACAGGGAGTTGGAATTCTCCTGGCGCTGATCGCCATCCCCTTTATTTCGGTGTGAGATCCATCACGAAGGATGAGGAGTCTTTTTTAAACGCGCCAACTCTTGCTGGCCGCGCACGCGCAACTCCTGCTCCCAGGTCCGCGTGTAGGGGCGCAAGGTTTCGACTAGCGTGCGGGCTATGCTCAAATTGCGAAACCACTTATGGTTGGCCGGCACGATATACCAGGGTGCCCAGGGCTTGCTGCACTTTGTCAGCATATCCTCATAGGCTAGCTGATAATCCGGCCAGGAGCGTCGGCCCTCCCAATCGGCAGCCGAGAGTTTCCAGGCTTTGTCGGCATCCTTCTCACGCGCTAGCAGACGTTTTTCTTGCTCCTCATAACTGATATGCAGGAAAAACTTGAGGATAATGGTGTTGTTGGCAGCCAGTAACTTTTCAAAATTATTGATGGCCTCATAGCGTGCTTGCCAGACTTTGGCGGGCACCAGTTTATTGACACGCACCACGAGCACATCTTCATAATGAGAGCGATTAAAGACACCCAGATAGCCCTTGCCTGGCGCGGCTTGATGGACACGCCATAAAAAATCGTGATCCAGCTCTTGTTGGGTTGGTTGGGTAAAACTATGGACCTGGCAGCCCTGGGGGTTTAAATGCGCCAGCACATGGCGAACAGTGCCATCCTTCCCACTGGTATCGGTGCCTTGCAAAATCAGCAGCACATTGTGATGATGGGCCGCCCAGAGCATCTCTTGCTGCGCGTAGAGTTCCTTTCTCAACTGCTTTAACTCTTCATCAGCGTTTTTTTTGTCACTCTGCTCATCCGTAAAATTGGGGTCGAAATCGGCCAGTTTTACGGGTGAGCCATCGTCGATTCTCCAGCTAGCATTCATCGTATTTTCCCTCCTTACCTATAACACCGATCTAGCTGGCAAGTAGCTTCACTACCTCCATCGCACACCCCCACGAGAGGGTAATACCAGCCCCCCCATGTCCATAGTTGTGCAGCAAAAGACGGTCTGGAGCAAGCCGTTCGGCCTCCACACGCACCGTTGAACGCACGGGGCGGAAGCCGCAGCCCTCGCTGAGAATGTCTGCCGGGGTGATTGAGCGGAACTCCGGGGCCAGGCGCGCGCACCGTTGCAGGATGGCCTGTCTCACCTCTGGATCGATATTCGCGCGCTCGTTGCCCTCGTCATACGTACCGCCCAGCACAATATCGTGGAGACGTGGCACAATATAGGTCAGGCCGTCTAAACTCGCTTCATCGACCAGCACCCGCTGAAAACCGTTATTCTTAATACGCACGACCTGTCCTTTAGCTGATCGGATATCGGTATCGCCCACCAGTTCTCTGGCCCCCAAACCACTACAGTTCACCACCACCGCGGTGTGCGCGAAGGCTTGCGCCAGATCGGTGACGGTGTGCTGGAAAATCTGCCCGTGCTGCGCGGTGAATTCGCGCGTGAGATAGCCCAGATAGACACCCATATCGATAACTGGCGTGGTGAAGGTGTAGCCATCGAGATAGCCGGAGGGCAGTTCGGCCTGCTCGGTATGGCGAAAATCTGGCACGGCGCTGACCCACCAGGGATCAGGCGCGGGCGCGGGCAAAACCTCGACAATGGTGCGCATGGTGATGCCGCTCTCTGTGATGGGCTGCAACTCCTGAAACTTCTGCCAGGTCTCGCGCCCCCAGGCCGTGACCTTATCCGGCGGGTACGCCTGGAAGGGCAGCCAGACGGCTGCCGCCGCGTTTGAGGTGGTGTGAGGCGGCAGCTCTCTGGCCCAGATCTGCACCCTATGGCCCGCTTCAAGCAGGCATAGACCAGTGGTCAGGCCGGAGACGCCACAGCCGATGACCAGAATATCCATGTGGTCCCCTCCCTTTCATAGATCTCATTATATCTCACCGCCTCACCCCTATGGGGGCCGCTCGTCCAGGGCCGCGCACAGGCTTACCCGGCAGAGCATAGCACACCACTTCTTGCTGTTTGACGACGAACTGTCTATTGCCCAGCACATTTACTGGCCGCGCGTTTTCACATAGGTTTCAAACCAATCCAGGGTGAGTTTCCACTGGAAGTAGCGATGGTGCGGGCTGGCTGTGCCGGCGATAGCATGACTGGCGTTGGGGAAACGGATCAGCTCCACCGGCTGGTGGCGCGCGCGCAGCGCGGAGAACATCTGCTCCCCTTGCTCAATCGGACAACGATAGTCGTTTTCTGACTGGAGCAGCAATAACGGCGTCGAGATGCGTTCGGCATAGGTAATTGGCGAGTGGAAGCGATAAAACTCGGCGGCCTCTTCACTGGCCCAGAAATGCCCGTAGTGCGTGCCAAACCAGAGCATACCCACGTCGCTAGTCCCGGAAAAACTCGCGAAGTTTGAGAGGCCATTGACCGAGACGCCGGCGGCGAAGCGCTCAGTATGCCCAATGGTCCAGTTGGTCATAAAACCACCATATGAGATGCCGGTGATGCCGAGGCGGTTGGGATCAGCCTGACCGCTGGCAATGACCGCATCCACGCCCGCCATCAGGTCCAGAAAGTCGTCCTCACCCCAATCGGCGGCCTGGGTGAAGCTCAGTCCATAGCCCTTGCTGCCACGCGGGTTAATATAGAGCGAGGCGTAACCAGCGCCTGCCAGCGCCTGGGCCTGGAAGTAGAAGCTGCGACCCCACGCGCTGTACGGCCCACCGTGGACATGCAGGATCAGCGGGTAAGGGCGCTCGCCCTCCAGCGGCGTGACCAGCCAGCCCTCAATCTCCCAGTCTTTGGGGCCGGTAAAGGTGATGTGCTCGGTGGGAGCGATGTTGACCTCGGCGAGCAGCTTGCGGTTGGTTTCGACGAGCGGCTTGAGTTCACCACCGCTGGTGGAGAGGGTGAAGAGATCATATGGTTGCGTGGGCGTCGCGGCCACACCAACCAGCATCTGGCCACCGGCCACCAGTTGAAGGCTATTCACATCTGCGGGAGTAGACGAGATACGCTGCCGGGTCCGCGCCTCAATGGAGAGCGCGTAGACGACGTTATCCCCATGATCGGCGTTCACATAGTAGAGGCTCTGGCCATCAGGCGACCACAGAGGCGGGCTGCCCGCGCCGAACGCATAATCGGGCTGGAGCGCGGACCCCTGGTCGAGGTCTGTCGAGATATCGCGCTGATCGCCACCGGCGCGCGATACCAACCAGAGGTGGGGGTCTATATAGTTATGACGCGTGTGCATCGCGAGTTCACCCATGAAGGCCAGTGTGCGGCTATCGGGCGACCAGCTGGGGAAAAGGCTGCTCAGCGTGCCATCGGTGAGGCGCTTCATCTCGCCGCTCGCAACCTCGACGGTCCAGATATCGTTGGCCAGGCTGTGTTCGGCATCGTCCTCGCGATTGGCTACAAACGCGATCCGCGCGCCATCGGGCGACCAGGCAGGCTGGGCCGCGTCATAGTCGCCTGAGGTAAGCTGGCGCGCCTCGGCCTCTGGCTCATCCAGGTTAAGCAGGAAGAGATGCGAACGCCGATCAATGTAGCCACGCGCATCGAAACGTGAAATCAGCTGGCTCTGGCGGCGCAGACGAGCGGACTTTTTATCGACATCCGCGTGTGCCTCCAACCAGGCGGTCTCCTGTGGAACCTTCTGCATCTCCGTCTCCGGCGCCGAAGAGTAGCACAAAGATCGACCATCGGGCGCCCAGAGTGGCGTCGTGGCCCCATCATCGACAGTCGTGAGGCGACGAGCCTCGCCGCCATCGACCTGCATCACAAAGATTTGCGGCTTCCCCTCGTGACGCGTCGAGACAAAGGCCAGTTGTGAGCCATCCGGCGACCAGCGCGGCTGCATATCATTGCTCTCGCCGCTGGTCAACTGGCGCGTCTGGCCGCCTTTCAACGAGGCCAGCCAGATAGCAGAGTGGGCCTTGTTGTGCTGCTCATCGTAGTTACCCACCACATAAGCCACGCTACTCCCATTCGGCGACGGCTGCGGGTCCACCACCGTCTTGAGCGACCAGAAATCCTCTAACGTTAACACGCGTTTTTCTTCAGACATAGCATCCTCCTTGTAGAAGCTTTTTGCTTTATACTATTCTTTTTGCTAGTTCTTACCCAGATGATGAAGCAACTTGCAATAGGCCATTTGCCCACGTTGAAAACTACTCAAGCGGAAGAATTCATTAGGGGCATGGGCACGCTCATCAGGCAGAGCGAAGGCAAAACCCACCGTATACACCCCTAAGATACTGGAGAAGAGTTCACATACAGGAATGCTGCCGCCCACACGCGTGTAATAAGGGGCTTTCCCATATATTTCTGTGAGCACGGCAGCGGCGGCCTGATTCCCCCAGTGATCTCGCGGGATCAGATAGGGAAGAGCACTGCCGGGGAGCTGGCGCACCGTCACCTGTACGCCAGGTGGCGTGTGTTTTTCAACGTGTTTGGCCAGCAGGTCGGCGATCACAACAGGCTCCTGATGAGCAACTAAGCGGCAGGTGATCTTGGCATGAGCTTCATTGGGCAACACAGTCTTGATACCCTCACCCTGGAAACCACCCCAGATACCGTTCACTTCCAGGGTTGGTCGGGCCGCGAGATGTTCCTGGGAAGTATAACCTGGTTCGGCAAGCAGGGCATTCACACCAACGCGCGTTTTCAAAGCCTCCTCATCGAAAGGGATAGCGGCAAGGGCGGCGCGGTCTTCCTCGGACAAAGGGAGAACTGCATCATAAAAGCCTGTCACCTGAATCTTACCATCAGGACTGCGCATGGAATCCAGAATTGCCACAAGCGCGTGGATAGGATTGGCAACGACTCCGCCATATCCTCCTGAATGCAGATCTGTATTGGCTCCACGTACATCAATCTGTACGCCGACGAGACCTTTGCACGTATGGAGCAGGGCCGGCTGCTCCTCACCATACTGGTTTCCATCGGCACTGAGCACAAAATCACAGGACAGCAGAGCACGCTGCTCGCGAATCAGAGGTGGCAAGTGAGGGCTACCGATCTCCTCCTGGCCTTCCAGAAAGAATTTCACGTTGATCGGCAACGCCCCTTCACCCTGCAAGAGAGACTCAATGGCCAGGATAGGCACGAGCATATTCCCTTTATCATCCGACGCTCCACGGGCATAGACTCGATCATCGCGCACCGTCGGCTCAAAAGGTGGATTGGTCCACAGGTTCAGCGGATCGACGGGCTGGGTATCGAAATGTCCATAGATCATCACGGTGGTCTTACCAGGCGCGTGCAACCAATCCCCGTAGACGACAGGATGGCCCTCGGTGGGCAAAATCTGCACGTGTTCCAGGCCGGCGGTTGTGAGACGTCGCGCAACCCATTGGGCCGCCTGCTGAACATCACCAGCGTGTTCTGGCAGCGATGAAATACTGGGGATGCTGAGAAATTGCAGCAATTCATCATGATACCGGGGCTGTTGTTCCGCGAGATATGTTTCCCACGTCATAAAAAACCTCTTTCTTAAAACCACTATAGCAGCAAATAACCCAAAAAACTTTAGAGAATTTTTTTAGTGCTATAGCAAATTTTACAACCTGGTCAACCTCGTTTCATAAAGATGCAGCAGATAGCTCCCTCCAGTCTGCCAGCCTCAAAGATTGCCAGTTGCGCTCCCTTAAACGGAACTGGCCTAAGCGATATCTATCCGCATCACATATTTTTTAACTGAGGATCGAAGGCCCGTTGCACGCCATCTCCCAAAAAGGAGAGGGAAAGTACAATGATTGTAAGCACAAGCGAGGGCAAAAAGACCTCCCAGGGATATGCATCGATATTGTTTGCGCCCTCCACAATCATCAGGCCCAGACTTGAGCCAGGCGGCTGGACACCCAGCCCTAACAAGCTGATGCCCGCCTCTGCCACGATGATTGCGCCCAGATCAAGCGTCACCGTCACCATAATAATGTTGAACAGGTGGGGCAGGATGTGACGCTTGATGATACGGCTATTGGTGGTCCCGCAGACACGCGCAGCCTCCACAAATGGCTGTTCCCTAATCTGAAGAGTCTTTCCGCGGACATAGCGAGCCAGCAATGGCCACGCGGTAATGGCCAGGGCCAGTGCAACAATGAACAGGCGTGCATCCCCATTGGTGCCGATAAGCGGGATGTGCTGTAAGTGATCATCGGCCCAGGGTCCGAAGATACTGGAGAGCAGAATGATGAACAGAAAGCTAGGGAATGCGAAGATAAAATCGATGAAGCGCGCCAGAATCTGGTCAATCCAGCCTCCGTAGTAACCAGCCAGCACACCCATCGTGACCCCTATCAGCAGGACAATTGTCTCAACCATTACAGCGACGAAAAGCGAGATCAGGATACCCTGCATCAACCGGGCCAGGAGATCCCTTCCCAACGCATCGGTTCCCAACCAGTACTGGCCAGAGATAAATTCATCCTGACGGCCTAATTCCTGGTGAATAGAACCGTGGTAGAGGGTTGCGGGCACGACACCATTCAGAGGACTCTGATAGGGAGCCCCGATATGCTGGTAGATGACCGGGCCAAATAGAGCGACCAGGATAAGGAACACTAATACGCCCAGGCTGCCCATAGCACGCTTGTCCTTGCGCAAGATGCGCAGCGACTCCTTTATAGGTGAAGGTGAGGGCTGCGTTATCCCCTCGGTCGGATTTTGCTCAGCGGGTTTGCTCAGAGCGGTTTCCATGAAAGGCTCCTTTCTACCATTTAGGCAAGTTTGATACGTGGATCAACGAGAGAATAGAGTAGATCGGAGAGCAAGTTGCCCAGCACCACGCCCAGAGCGAGCAGGATCGCAGTCGCCTGGATCACTGGATAGTCGTAGCCGCGAACCGCATTAATCGTCAGATTTGCGATCCCAGGAATGTTAAAGATGAACTCGATAAAGAACGCGCCCACGATCAGTAAGCCGAAGGAGAGGCCCAGGATGGTCACCAATGGGATCATGGCGTTGCGCAGAGCGTGTTTAAAAATGACCACGCGTTCTGACAGCCCTTTGGCGCGGGCCGTGCGCAGGTAATCCTGATGCAAAACCTCTAGCATGTTCGAGCGGGTAAAGCGAGCAATATAGGCAATGCCACCCAGGGAAAGGATCAGGATGGGGGCAATTTTGTATTGCAGATCGGTCCAGTCATATGCCCAGGGCGCGCCCCAGCCGGCAACAGGCCAGTTCATCCCCGTCTTCTGATCCATCCAAACCAGTCCAACCTGTACAAAAACACAGGTAATGAACGCGGGCAGCGTATACGCTACCAGGAGCACACTTGTATTCACGGTATCTACCCAGGTGTTTATTCTGGTGGCTGACAAGATTCCCAGTGGAATACCAACCGTAAACTGAATAACGAGCGCCCAGAAGCCCAGCTCAACCGAGATCGGCACGCCCTCTTTGAGGATATCCCAGACAGGGCGGTTGGTCTGCGTAAAAGACAGACCCAGATCAAAGTGCGCGAGCCGCCCAAGAAACGCGCCATATTGTTGATACCAGGGCAGGTCGAGACCATATCTATGCCTGAGGATGGCATAGACCCTGGGGTCAAAATTTTGCCCCATGAGCGTGCGAATCGGATCACCTGGTGCAAAATAGCCCAGAATAAAGGTGACGAAGGTTACGGCCAGGACAATAAGAATCAGGCCAATCAGCCGTTTCAAAAGCATCTGGACCATGCAGGCTGCCCCCTTTCCTCATATATACTCATTGTGTCTGTTGATACTCTGAATACTACTTCTACAGATGCAAATCGGTTGAGGTCACTTCCTTGCCCAGAACGGATAGCACAAACGCATTGTTCTTCACACATGCCTGCTGCCTCTTTGCACAAAAAGCATGAGGCAGCCGTCGCGTCTCCCAACGCCGCTGCTATCCGCGAGCAGCCACAAGTCATCGAACTTGCGGCTGCTCGCGCTCCCCCCAGGAGATCAGGAAACGCTCGCTCTAGCCAACTACCCTACTGCGCGACGTAGACATCACTCCAGGTCATGGTCTTACCATCTGGCCCATTCGCTCCGACATTCTGCAATTTCGAATTGATCAGAGCATAGCTAATCCCCTGAATCAGCGGTGCCCAGCCAACATCGTTGACGATTTTCTGCTCGGCATCGTTGTATTCTTGAAAACGTTGCGCGGGGTTGGGGTTCGCAGCAGCCCTGGCCAGTTCCTGCTGCACGGCCTGTTGCTCACTCGCAAGGCTCCCTGTAGTTCGCCCGTAGTTGGCGAAATTGAAAGATGCACTTGCGCCAAACCAGGAATTCAGCCAGAAGTAGGGATCAGCGAGGTAGCTGTACCCAACCAGCCAGAGCTGCAAAGGTCCAGTATGACCCGTGGTGGCACTCAGATCTTGCACGATAAAGGTATTTGGGTCCACGGTTTTGAGTTGCACGGTGATGCCAAGCACGTTTTGCCACTGTTGGACAATGGCCTCAGCCACGTTCTGAATATCCTGGCTACCGCTCGCTATCGTAAGGTTGAGCGCAGGTAATGCGCTCACACTGCTGTCTCCTTCCTCCTGCATGCCTTGCTGCAGCAGTTGTTTCGCTTTGGTCTTATCCCCTGCTGTGCTACTCCCAATGGGTCCCTTCAAATTTGGACTATAGCCAGGCATACCACTTGGTACAATATGGTTGGTGGGTGCGTATGCACCGCGCAACACTGTGCTGGCCAGAACATCTTTATCAATAGCCAGATCAAATGCCTGACGGATGTGAACGTTATCAAAGGGCTTGGCCAGATAGTTCATTTGTAGGAAAGTGATGCTCAATGCAGACGCGGAGTGAAAGTCTTTCCGAGTTTTGGCGCTGGCAAGGTCGGGCAGCGGAACCGCGGTGAAATCAATCTGGTTGGCCAGGTACTCTTTATAGACCGTAGCCGCGTCGCCCGATGGCACGAATTCGAATTTCTGCAAGCGGGCTTTGGTTCCAGAGTAGTTGGTGTTGGGAACCATGACCATGCCCTGACTGTGGCTATAACTGGCGACTTTAAAGAGACCCGCGCCCGCGCCCTGCTCTAAATGATCCGTCCAGGAAGTGCCATACTTGTCGATCAGTGCCCGATTGACGACACGAGCATTGAGGCCAGCCAGTTCCTGCAGGAAATAGCTCGCAGGAGATGACAGCACGATAGTAATGGTCTGGGGATCCTGGACGATGAGACTATCGCCAATCAGGGTCGGAACTTTGCCGCCGAGCAACGCAAGGGCATCTTTGATCGAGACCAGAAAAGCGGCGGTCGGCGATGCAGTTGTCGGGAGTAACGCCCGATTGATGCTATAGGCAACGTCGGTAGCGGTGAGGGGGGTACCATCGCTAAATTCAAGGCCCGGCTTGAGCTTGAATGTATAGGATAACCCATCCGATGATACATGATAGGAAGAGGCCAGCTCCATCGCCACCGAATTATCACTCCTCAGATGAACAAGGCCGCCAAAAATCAAACTGACCGCGAGGTAATCGTTTGAAGAATCACTCGTAGCGGGGTCGAGATCGCCAAAATCCTGGGATCCGATGGGATAACGCATCACCTGTTTGTTAGCAGGTGCTGCCTGGGGGGTACCGTTGCCTGGGCCACCTCCACAGGCCACCATCAGCAGGGCCAGCAGACAAATAAGCGTGGTCAACAAGGCTGGACGAGCGCGTGTATGTGTTTTCATGAGGAATAACTCCTTGAATATATTCGATGAAAAGCAGTACATAACGAAACCAAAGGAATCTACGCTGATGTGTGCTTATCCGGCACGCGCGTGAAAACCTGCGCCTTCACTGCTGCCTCCAACTTGACGGCCAGGCTCTCGACTGCTCCTTTCTCTCCAATGGCAAATGACACTTTCGTCCTGAACTGAAAACGTTCAATAAACACCTCGAAAATGTCATAGTAGACGTGGGTTAATGGCGAGGTAATGTCGTTGTAGGTGAACTGTAATTGGTCGCCTTCTTGCGTGATCGTCACCGTCCCATAGCCGGGATGCTCGTATTCTCCACAATAGGCGTCCAGCGCGTGCGATGGTTGCGTAGCAGGCATCGGCGGCTCAGTCTCGTTCGTCTTCGTCGGCAGCTTTTCCTGCTCTTCCCTCAACTGCGTGGCTTCCGCCAGCAGCCGCCCATTCCAATCGCTGGCGGGCAGGCCGAGCAGGTAATCGCAGGCGGAGAAGGCGATGATGTAGGGTACAAGCGTTCCGCCCTTGTTGGTAAAGACAGCTACAGCAGCGTTATCATCGGGCAGCAGTACCACCTCGGCCATAAAACCGTCGATAGAGCCGCCATGCTGGACCATGCGGTGGCCTTTGTACGAGCCAATGAACCAGCCCATGCCATAGCACCAGTTGGCGAACTCTGGATGTTTCCCCATCGGAATGGTGTCGCCGGGCGGGATAACGGTATGTGGCAAGTGGTTCTGCGCAAGCTGTTCGCTGGCCAGCAGTTGCGTCTCCCCGTGCTTGCCCTGGTTCAGATGAAAGCGCAACCAGTGCTGCATATCCTCCAGATTGGTGTTAATGCCGCCCGCCGGGGCGATGATCTGCCACTGATCGTAGAAAGGGATCACTTTCACTTCATCCGCTTCTGCGGCGTAGGGCAGCGCATAGTCGTCGGTCTTTTGCGAGTCCTGCGGAGAGAGCGTGCTGGTGTGCATACCAAGCGGCTGGAGAATGCGCTCTGCCACAAACGTTTCCCAGCTCTGGCCCGTGACCTGCTCGATCAGATAACCCGCCGTCACAAACATCAGATTATTATAGTGATAGTTTGTGCGGAAATCTGTGTTTGGTTCGAGATAGGCTAAACGCTCAACGACCTCCTTGCGCGTGAAACGCGATTTGTACCACAGGAACTCGTGGCGCGGCAGGCCCGAACGATGACAGAGCAGATCGCGCGGGGTCATACGTTCACTGGCAAAGTGGTCATACAGCTTAAAGGTCGGCATATAGTCGCGAATGGGCTTATCCCACTCCAGCTTGCCTTCGTCCACCAGCATAGCGATAGCCGCCGCCGTGAACGCCTTGCCAGAGGAGCCAATGGCAAAGAGCGTGCGCGCAGTTACATCCAGACCCTCAGCCACGTTGCGTTTGCCAAAGCCCTGCGAGAGAAGCACCTCGCCATCCTTGATCAGAATAACCGCGGCTCCTGGCACCTTGCCATCTCGGAGGGCGGCGTGGACAGTCGCCTCAAAGTCCTTGAGTTGAGGGAGAACGGCGGTGGTTGTTTCTTGCTGCTGTGTCATAGATTTCCTTCGCTTTGCTCTTCTGCTTTGTTCTCTGCCTGGAGCGGCAAGAGAGGAAAAAAGAAGTTTGGATACATGCCAAATCCTGCCAGGGAGCTCCCCGCACCCTTTTTACTTACGCCGTTACTTTTTTTCGATCCCGCGGCAGGAACACGCGTGAAGACAAGCGCTTTCCCTACTGGCTCCAGGTTCACTGCCAGGCTCTCGATATCGCCCTTTTCTCCGGTAATAAACGAAATTTTGGCCTTGTACCTGGCGAGCTTGATAAACATCTCGAACAGCTCGTAGTGGATGTGCTCCAATGGCGCGCTGACATCGTTGTAGGTGAAGTGCAACTGGCCGTCGTCATGGGTGATCCTCACCCTCCCATAGCCGGGATGCGCGTATTCACCGCTATACACTTCCAGTGAATGTGCGTGTGGCGCGTTGGGTATGCGTTCCACGCTGGTCAGGGCCGCCATTTGTTGCTCGCCCAGGGCTTTGGCCTTAGCGAACTCTGTTTGCCAGCGTCCATTCCAATCGCTCTCCTCGGCCCCCAGCAGATAGTCGCAGGCATAGAAAGCGGCGACGTAGGGAGCGACGGTACCGCCGAGGTTGGTCAGGACGGTCACGGCTGCATTGTCATCGGGCAAAAGCACAACTTCGGCGGAGAAGCCATCGATGCCGCCGCTATGCTGGAGCATGCGGTGTCCACGGAACGCGCCGATGGCCCAGCCCATGCCATAGCTGGAGGTCGAGAATTCCTTGAAATTGAGCACCGGCCCCTGTGGGATCAGCATCTGCGGCGTGTGGTTCTGCGCGAGTTGCGCCGCAGCCAGCAATTGCGTCTCCCCATGCTTACCCTGCTTCAATTGGAAGCGCAACCAGTGCTGCATATCTTCCAGGTTGCTGCTGATGCCGCCCGCCGGGGCGATAATCTGCAAGCGATCATAAAAAGGAACCTCGTTGACCTGCTCCTCTTCTTCGGCGTAGGGCAGCGCGTAATCGTCGGTCTTCTGCGAGTCCAGTACAGAAAGGTTGCTGTTCGCCATGCCCAGCGGTTTCAGAAAGCGTTCAGCTATAAATTCTTCATAGGTCTGGCCCGTGACACATTCGATCAAATAGCCCGCCGTCACATACATCATGTTCTGATATTGGAAGGTGACGCGAAAATCCACGTTGGGTTCCAGATACTGCAAACGTTCAACCGCCTCTTTGCGCGTGAGGCGCGATTTGTACCACATCAGTTCGTGGCGAGGCAGGCCGGAGCGATGTGCCAGCAGGTCGCGCGGGGTCATGCGTTCGCTGGCAAACTGGTCGTGCAGCTTGAATGTCGGCATATAATTGCGGATAGGCTTATCCCATTCCAGCTTGCCTTCGTCCACCAACATGGCGATGGCTGCGGCGGTAAAGGCTTTGCCGCACGAACCAATGGGAAGCAGCGTGTGTGAAGTCATGTCCAGATTCTGGGCCACGTTACGTTTGCCAAAACCACGCGCCAGGACCACTTCATCATCTTTGAGCAGCAGCAACGCCAGGCCAGGCACTTTCCACGCGTCCATCGTCACGCGAATCTGTTCTGCCAGTTTCTGTAATTGTGGGCTGCTTGTATCTGTAGGTGACGGTTGCTCGATCATAAGTTCCTCCCTGAAAAGAACTGTTCAGCTACATTGCTTCACTGTTCTGGTTGGATGGGTAACTTTTCCGGTTGCTTGCTCAACAGTGTACCTGAACAGATGAGCAGAAAGCATCTGCCAAAGGGTAAACCTGGGGATAACCTTTATGGATGAGTGGGAAGCACACAAAACACACGTGTAGAACAGTCGGGCGAGCACACCCGCCCGACAAGCTAGAGCAGGCCGAGGGAACGCGCGCGCACGACGGCCTGGACGCGACTGCTGACTCCTAACTTCTGATAGATGGTGTTGATATGTGCCTTCACCGTGCCGGTCACAACCACCAGCTCACTGGCGATCTCGCGATTCTTGCGCCCGGCGGCCAGCAAACGCAGCACCTCATGCTCGCGCCAACTCAGGGGATCGAGCACCGGTTCGCCCGCAATAGAAGAGGCGGACAAAGCGGGTACTGACGACGGAGCGAACGTTTTGAGCAAATTGGAGAGGTAAGTCAGGCTGAGCGCGTGGCCCGGCATTTTCTGGGCACGCTGCTGTTCCAGTAGTTGCCGCAAGAGCCTGGCCATAGGTTCGCCTTCATGCACAAACACACGAATATACCGGCCCGGTTCAGCCAGAGCAACTGCGCGTCCCAGGGTAGCGAGCGCGTCCGTATTCTGGCCCGCAAGCTGAAGTGCCAGGGACTGGAGAACCAGGATTTCTAGTTGCGATCTCACTTTGCCAGCTTTTTCCGCTGCTGTGTACAGAGATGTCAGCAGTTCGAGCGCGCGGCACACATACGAGCCATCGGCGTAGGCCCGACCAGCCGCAATGAGGATATGTGCCTGCGCACACCTTTCAGATTCATCAGGTGCTTTACCCCGATTTTCGAGCACATGGAGGCGTTCGCGCAGCCAGAGCAAGGCATCCTCCACACGATTATCCGCCAGAAAGGACAGGGCGCGCACAGCTGCGACTTGTTCAGCCACCTCGGTTTGCCCAACTTTCTGAATGAGGGCATCGATCTGACGCCACCAGAAATCCACCTCTTGCGCCTCTCCCTGTGCTTGTGAAACCAGGGTCAGCAGCAGAGCCGACAGGAAGAGCGTGTTGCAGGTCTGGGTCTGCGTGCCTAAATCCCACGCCTGAAGCAGATGAGATCTGGCCATTTCCAGGTTATTCCACTCCCAAAACACCTGGCCAAGACAGACATGAGCGATCCCTGCGGCAAAAACGGCGGGCACGTTTTGCTCAACCGCCAGGGCGAGTATCTGGCGGCAGAGTCTGGCTGCCTGAGAGGGATAGCCCTGCGTGAGATAAATTTCTGCCTGGCTAATGATGATATAGGGAAGCAATAACGCGTGGCCAGTCACCTGAAGAAGGCTGTTCGCCTGCGACGCTGCCCGCGCTCCTGCGCTGACATCTGTGCCACGGGTATAGGCGAATGCCAGCATCATCAAGAGCAGTGCGCGAGGATAGAGGTTTCCCGGTGGCAATTGCTGAAGCGCCTGATTACAGGCGGTGATCGCCCCGGAGAAATCATTAAATGACACCTCATAGATAGCGCGCAGCCCAACCAGCTCAGCGCGCAGTTCGCTCAAGCTTAAGGGGGGCAAAGTTTGCTGTTGTACGTGTAGTGCCTGTTCCGCGGCCTCGACCCAGCCAAGAAACGTGTCGGGTTGCGAGGTGATAAAGACAAGCCACGTTCTGACCACGCAAAGGCGTGGGCTAGCGCGCACTACCGCTTCGGGCAACGCATCCATCCATCGGTGCAAGGTGAGAATTTCCCCGCGCATCAGAAAGGTTGAGGCAACGCGCTCGATCAATCCTACTGCCCGCGCACTATCCTGCGCTGCCAGAGCATGCTCGATAGCCTTCTCAATCTGGCCCTGCTCCTCAAACCATTGGCCGGCCCGCGCGTGCAGGACCGCGACCTGATCGGGACGCGTGCGCTCCAAATGATGGCGCAGCGCCTCAGCCCATAACGGATGGTACCGATAGCAGCCCACCTGCTTCTCAAATGGAAAAAGAAACAGGTTAGCGCGCTCCAGATGCTCTAACATACTCTCTGCGTCGGCCACGCCTGTCACAGCGCTACACAACGCGCCTTGCAAGCACTCCAGCAGCGAGGTCGCGAGCAGGAAAGACTGCACAGGTTCGGGCTGAGGTACCAGCACCTCCTCCAGCAGATAGGCCAGAACAGAACGGTTGGTGCCGGCAAATGTTGCCACAGCATGAGCCAGGTCACGCTGCCCCCGCATGGCAAAGCTCGCCAGGCACAGGCCCGCGATCCAGCCCTCTGTGCGCTGTTCCAGCAAAGCAAGCTCCGCTGAACTCAGTTCCAGTTGCATCTTCTCAAGCAGCAGCATCTCGATCTCTGCCTGGGTAAAACGGAGCGCGTCGGCATCCAGCTCGCTGACGCATCCAGATGCACGCAGGCGCGCGAGCGAACAGGGGAATTCACTGCGCGTCGTGATCAGCACGTGGACATGGGCGGGCAGATGCTCAATAAAAAACGCGAGTGCGTGATGGATACTCGTATTCTCAATGCTTTGATAATTATCAAAGATCAGGGTCATCTCGGTTGGAAACGAGCTCAACTCGTTGAGCAAAACGACGATAGCTTCGCTGAGTGCCGGGCGTGAAGAGGCAGCGTGCCTGACGAGTAGCTCAGCGCCGAGCCCGGGCTGGATCTGCTGCAATGCCTCGCTCAGATAGGCCAGAAAACGCCACGGATCATTGTCCTCCTGCTCCAACGAGATCCAGGCACACACGCGCCCGCTCTGGGCCATCCATTCGCGCGCAAGGATCGTTTTGCCAAAGCCAGCAGGCGCGCACACCAGCGTCACCGCCTGCGCAGTGCTCGCCTGTAACAGGCGCAATAAACGCTGGCGTGGGACCAGATACTCAGGCGCAGGCGGTGGGACCAGTTTGCTTTTGAGCAGAAAAAGCCGGTGATCTAACAACGCTTCCTGAGCTTGCATAGATAATTTCTGATTTTGAACAGGGAGTTCATTCCAAGCAGATACCTCCTGATCCCATGCAGGCACTTCCTGCGTTTTCTGCACTGGTAGCCCACCAGGTTTGTTGGGCGTGTCAGCCAATGACGATGAGCCGCCCAGTTTGTTCAGCGCGTCATTCAGGTGTTGTTGCGATAGTTCTGCAGATTTGCCCAGGTATGTCTTGCACAGCTTACCATGCCGGGCGCGATAGGCGTACCAGTACCAGCAGCCATGCCGCAACTCGCGCCGGAAAGTCAGCCGCCCCGCGGGAGTATGGTACGTAAAAGAGCGCGTCTCAGGCGCATCCAGCCAGGCATACCAGGCACTTGTCCCAACAGCAATCGGAGGCAGGTCGCAATTCGATCCAGCAATCAGTTGATTGCCTAGCACTCGCGCAATGGGATGACGGGCCATAGAGAGCACCTTCCTGGCATCTGTGGGTAAAATTCCATTACCCACAGAATTTACCCAAATCACATCTTAAAATACGACTGTTGTTACAGTATAGATTATAGATGTACAAATCATCAAGGGCATCGAAGCGCAACTCGCTTAAGCGCGAACTGCTGCGCCCTGTTTCTCGCGCTGCGTCAGCGCCTCTTGAGCGGCGGCCAGGACACGCACAACCTCAAGGCCTACTTCGCCGCTGGCGCGTGGGGGGTGTCCGGTGCGAATGGCCTGCGCAAAGTCCTCGCACTCCAGGCGCAGCGGTTCCGTCCAGTCGATGTGAGGAATAGTGATAGCGCCATAGCGATACGAGACCACGGGATCGGCGTGGACGTCCGCGCCTTTATTGTAGATTTTGAGCATCTCAGCTGGATTAGTATCATCATACACCACCATGCGCTGATCGCCGATAATCGTCACGCGGCGAATTTTGCATGGGTGCAGCCAGCTCACGTGGATATGCGCGTTCATACCATCGGCGAAATTCAGATCGAGGTGTGCGACATCCTGGATCTGCGGCTGAAGGTTCGCGTGGGCCTGCACTTTTACCCATACAGGTTTCTTGCCCAGCAAATAGAGTAAAATCGAGATGTCGTGAGGGGCCAGATCCCAGATGACATTGATATCGCTGCGGAACAGGCCCAGGTTGACGCGTTCCGCCTCGATACAGTAAATTTTACCCAGGTCGCCATTCTCAATCAACTTCTTCAGCTCGTTGACGGCGGGGTTATATTCAAAGGTATGCCCAACCATCAAGATGCGCCCGCGCTCGTGGGCCAGCCTGACCAGTTCTTCCGCCTCTACCACGCTGGCGGTTAACGGCTTCTCCACCAGCACGTGCTTATCGTGCAACAGCGCTTCCCTGGCCAGTTGATAATGAGCGCGCACCGGGGCCGCGATCACCACGCCGTCCACATCCGAGGCGAATATCTCCTCGGCCCGCGCTGTTGTGCGTATCCACGGCTGGCTCGCAGCCAGCAGTTGGAGACGATTGACATCCATATCCGCAACCATTGAGACGCTCGCCTGCGCCACGCTCTCCAGATTACGCGCAATCTTCGGCCCCCAGTAACCCCAACCGATCACACCAAAACGGATACTCTGTATTTGCATAAAGATCCTCCCTGCCTGATATTTTACTTCTGTCACGCGCTTCCAGTAATAAAACGCCGAATACATATATTTTTTATCAGAAATAGGCCTTTCATGTACAGTCCTTCAAAAGAAGCTCAGCCAAGCGCCGATCCTACCTGGTAGAGCAAGCATCTCTAACTGCCGCGATTACCGCCGCTAACTGCTCTGCGCTCAGTTCTGGATACATGGGCAGCGAGACAATACGTTCAGCCGCGCGCTCGGTCACAGGCAATGAACCACACTGATAGCCATACTCCGCGCAGGCTGGTTGGAGATGTAGCGGGATCGGATAATGCACGCCGCTCGCGATCCCTTGAGCCGCCAGAGCCTCACGGAAGGCGTCGCGCTCCTGGACCTCTACGACATAGACGTAGTAGGCATGGGTAGCCCAGCTCTGCACCTGTGACACTTTCTCCACCACGTCGCGCAGTTGCTCGGTATACACCTGAGCATGCGCGCGACGTGCCTGGTTCCACTGTGTCAGATAGCGCATTTTCACATTCAAAATGGCGGACTGGATCTCGTCCATGCGCGCGTTGCCTCCCAGGATATCGTGGTGATACCGCAGCTTTGAGCCATGATCGCGCCACATGCGCATCGTCTCGGCCAGCCCTGCATCGTTTGTCACACAAATTCCAGCCTCACCATAGGCTCCCAGGTTTTTGCTACAGTAGAGGCTAAAACAGCCAATATCGCCAAGCCCACCTACTGGCTGTCCCTCATAGGAAGTGCCATGCGCTTGAGATGCGTCCTCGATCACACGCAAGCCGTGACGCCAGGCAAAATCGAGCACCGGACGCATCTCAACCGGGTGGCCATAGAGATGCACCGGCATAAGCGCCCGCGTCCGTTCTGTCAGCACCGTTTCCAATTGCCGCCAATCCAGCATATAGCTTTCCGGTTCGATATCCACAAAGACTGGACGCGCCCCTACCAGGGCAATGGCCTCCACGGTGGCGATAAAGCTATTGGCTACGGTAATCACTTCGTCGCCCGGACCTATCTGACAGGCACGCAGGGCCAGGGCCAGGGCTTCGGTGCCATTTGAGACGGTGATACCATACTTCGTTCCACAAAATGCCGCGAATGTCTCTTCGAAAAGGCGTGTTTGCGGACCTAAAAAAAGCTGCATGTCTTCCAACACATCACCAATCGCCGTCAGCACGTCCGCTTTGATTGTCGCATATTGTGCCTGTAAATCAACCAGAGGAATCTTCATGATTTTTTTCCTTTCCCCGCAAAAAAAACGTTTCTATCTACGATACGCCCCGCCGACCGGGATTTGCTCGTACTGGGCAGGCTCTGGTAGCGATGAGATAGCTGGTTGCACATGGCTCCCTGGCTCGACAGTGCGCTTCAAGAGATTTCCAATTTTTTTGCAGAGTTTTCCACAAGCCCAGAGGCCTGCGTGCAAACCCATCGCCAGAAAAGGTAGAGGGTCATCGCGCGAGAACCAGAAGGCCTCTTCCACGCCCTGATAGGAGCGCGCCCACCCACGCAGGCCGAGCTGCTCATCGCGTGCATAAGTAGGTGCAGAAAGCAGATCAAAATTTTCGACGACCCATTTACGGCCCTCGCGTGGCTCGCCCACCTGCACAGGTTGACCCGTCAGATCGAGATAGAGCGCGCGCGCCACGTCCATGCCTTGAGAATCGACCAGCAAGCGGAAGGTTCGGCCAATGCGCGGATTGGCGTCGATGGCCTTATACAGCCCGCTACGCGGATCGAACTTGTACCCAATATCCAGGGCGCCGCGATAGCCAATGGCCTTCATAAAGGTTCGTGTTTGCTGAGCCACCGTTTCATTGGTTAGACACACCCCCAATGAGGTCACGCCTGTATAGGCCGGATATTGGCGCAGCATATTGGCAGTCAAACCAAAGAGGCAGTCCGACGCCTCGTTGAAATAGCCGTCAAACATCCAGACCGTGCGCGAGCCGCCGCCCAGATATTCTTGCAGCATAATATTCGGTGCCTCCGGCGTCTCCATCTTATCATAGCATCGCAGTAGCGTCTCCGTATCATGAGTCATTACCATCTTCACCCCGGTACGTTCGCGCAGGGCCAGCGTATCGATCCCCTTGAGCATCACCGGAAACGTCGCGCTCTGGCAAAAGGCCTCGACATCGGCACGCGAGCGTGGAAACGAGGTTTCCGCCGCTGGAATGCCATGCTGTTTGCACAGATAGTACATTGTTTGTTTATTGGAGAGTGCGCGCGTCAGCCCCTCTGGCTGCCTGGGGAAGAGAAAAGCCTCCTGCAATATCTCAGCGTATTCAGCGAGAAAAACGCAACTCCCATCGTCGGTAGGGATCAGTAGTGGACGCGTCCCCAGCTTGCGACTGAGTTGCAGCAACCAATCCACCGAAGCTGCGGGAGGAGCTTTCTCGATATCCCAGAGAAAATTCTGGCGCCAGTAGCGCGAGCGGGCTGCGGGCGAATGTGCATCAGCATGAACGCCATACACCGGCACCCCCAAACGTCCCAGGCTACGAGCCACAGCATGCCCATGAAAGCCGGGCGCGATGACCACAACCGGAACCGAAGTATCCACAAAACTTCCTACAAAACCAACCATCCTGAATTCTCCCTACGAAAAGGTCAGGTCGGGCACGTAAGCCTGCCCTGACTATACCAACAGCAACTCTTCAGCGTGCTTCACAATCTGGCCGCGCTCAAGGCGGTAGACTTCATCCAGGTCATCGATATGCGCCAGTATATACTCCAGGTCTTTGAGCTGGTCGGTATTGCGCAGGTAACGCGCACTTGCTCCAGTGGCAATAGACTCAACCGGAGCACCCTGCCAGCGTTCAACAATGGGAAGGGTTTGCTCGTTCTCTGGCTCGTAGCCAGCCGCGAGCAGGCCGCCCGCGATCCAGGCGCAGCAGAGCTGGTCTTCCTCACGGAACTCAGCCCTGGACCCCGCGCCGATCACCGCGACTTTGGGATGATGGGCGATCAGGTGCGCGATCTGCGCGTGATAGTTACGCAAGCACGCTACATACATCGCTTGCGACTCTGCCGCGCCGCACATCAGCGGTGTGCCGGATGTGGAGAGAAAAATCATCGGGCGGTGGATATCTGTGCGCCCTGCTAAAGCCGCGGGACTGTTA
Organism: uncultured Ktedonobacteraceae bacterium; assembly: GCA_964250225.1. Taxonomy (GTDB): domain Bacteria; phylum Chloroflexota; class Ktedonobacteria; order Ktedonobacterales; family Ktedonobacteraceae; genus Paraktedonobacter. Next base: position 24,178 of record CAXUEY010000010.1, read on the forward strand.
TTGAGGTCAAAACCATAGGGCATCGTCCCACCCAGCTCGCCTACCAGCAAAGGATTGGTCAGGCGCGCAGCCAGCGGCACTGCCGCATCGATTGAGGGTACCGGGAAACATTTTCTTCCGAGCGCAACGCAGGTAATCGCCGTTGTCGTGGCACGAATGACATCAACCGCCACAATAGCATAGCCCTCACGATAGCGAGAGAGACTCTCAGGAAAGCAGTCGATGACCACAGTCTTCCGTCGCAGCATAAGATGTGCCTACCTTTCTACACTCCTGGGCGCACAGGTCGCAGCCTGGGTATCTCAAACGCGTCCGAATGGAGGCCGCGCCGGAAGATCTCCACGCGCAACACTTCCTCCAGGCGCACATTGCACAGATGGACGCGTGGCCCAAAGTGCCGCAGGAAAGCAAACTGGCTGGACTTGTTTGGCGCCTCAAATATGGCGGTCTCCAGTCCGAAGACTTCAGCAAAACGATCAGCTACCGCAGCACTTAACGAACCATCGTCGGCAAAAGCGCCCACACCGGCAGCGCTCTCACGCGCCTCCACCACCAGTTGCACCGCGCCTGCGTCGAGCCAGCGCTGGCCGCGTGTGATTGCCTCATTGAGCGACGCTTCCGTAAAAGGGCCTTCGTGCTTCTTGCCCATCTCATACTGAACCTCCAGGCCACGCGCGCGAGCCATCTGCATAATAGTCCGTGGTTGTTGCGCGAGGTCAGTAAAACCTTCGCCGCACTCAATGCGTGTAATGCCGAGGTCCGCGCACAGATCCAGATAGGCTTCAAGCTGCCCCTGAGCCACAGCCACCTCAAAAGGACCGCCACCGGTCACTGCTGGCACGTTATGTGCGCGGGCCGCGGCAATCTTCCCGCGTGTAGCCTCTTCATTCGCAATCTGCCAGCAGGCCATCGAGATCTTCAGGGATGCCATCAGGTGCGCGCTCTGATCCAGGTGGCTTGCAAGTGTCACAGGGTCGTAGCCCGGATCAAACGGGCTAATAGATGGGGAAAATTCAGGCACACCGATCAACCGCAAATACTCCTGTGTATTCAGGCGTTTTCCAAGATCATACATACAATCCTATCCCTCCAAACGTGGTTTAAAACAGCAAGAGATTTGGTTTAGCAATCTCAGTGAGAATCAAAGACAACTCTTCTGGCAGTTGTAGCTGGCTGCACAAAGGGGAGAGCAGGTTTTTGTGCCAGCACAATATATTGCGCGCCGGTTCCGCGCAAGAGAGGAACGCCGCAGTCCGCCAGGCGTTGTAAGCGCTGGTGGAGCGCGATACCAGCCTGATCGGTTAGTAAAGCGCGATGTAGAAAGGTAAAAGGGCCAAATCCAAGCGTCATACTCTTTATTTTCACCAGACCGCAATCCGCCAACGCCTTATCTATAAAGCGCGGGCTATGCAGGTGCGAACTCATCTTCTCGATAGGCTGCCGACGCAGGCCAGCGCGCTCAAGGCGAACTTTGAGCCAGCTTTTGAGATCCGCCAGAAGAGGACTGAGCAGCGGATCGAACCAGTTTGCGAAGCGCCAGCGATTATCAGCCGTGAACAGCATATAGCCACCTGGCCTGGTGACGCGCTGCATCTCCTGAATGGCCCGTTGCGCCGGGCCTGCGCCCTGGCCAATCCAGGGAATCACCCCGATGGCCAGCACAAGGTCAAACGACTCATCAGCAAAAGCCAGAGAAGTAATATCGCCGATCCCAACAGAAAGCTGCTCGGCCAGACCGGCCTCCTCGGCATGCTGGCGCGCCTGCTCAATCATCGCCTCCACCGAGTCAATAGCCCGCACAGAGAAACCATAATCAGCCAGGGACAGCGCCAGAAAACCCGCGCCACAACCAATATCTAACGCCTGCGTATCACGTGGCAAGCCTAGTTGCTCAATCCAGTCGAGCACACGCGCATAACGTTGCTGATGAATCTCGGCGTAGACATCTGCCCGCTTATAGATATCTTTCCAGAATGACGACTGGGAATGGAAATAGACATTGACTTTTGCCTGATGGTCAGAGTCCAGGCGGTTTTTATTATCGATAGATAACAACGCATTCACCTCACATCAAAAAAAACTTCTGATGCATCCCTTTCTACAAAACCTCTGCAAAGAGCATTGGTAACCAGAGGCTATCTTCGACCCTATGGTTTTTCAATTACAGATGTTTATTCATAACTCTATTGAGAGGATATCAGGCAGAGGTGACAACAAAGTAGCTATCCTGGTGAAAAACAGGTTGGGGTATGTCAGATGTGTATAGAAATCGAGAGTTTTTCGATACCTCGACTTATAATCAATATCCATCTATCTTGTTAACGAGGTTATAGAGAGGTTCGCCCGCCAGGTAACGGTGCAAATTCTCAGTGAAGAGCAGTGCGGCCCGTTCGTTATAGAGTCGGGTCATGCCCGATGTATGCGGGCTGATGAAAACATTTGGCAGGTACCAGAGAGGGTTATCAGAGGGGAGAGGTTCCTCGTGAAACACGTCCAGCGCGGCTCCTGCAATCGTCTGCTCCTGCAGGGCGCGCACCAGGGCACGTTCATTACAGATGTCGCCACGCGCAATATTCACCAGGAAAGCAGTGGATTTCATAGCCTTGAACGCGGCCTCGTCGAACATACCACGTGTCTGAGGCGTCAGGGGAGTCGCGATGACCACGACATCGCATGCAGCCAGCATGGTATGCAGCTCGTCGGGCGAGTAATAGCGTTCGGGCAGTATACCCTCAGGGTCGCCGATACCGGGCAAGACAAAGCCTGTATCACGCCGATTGGTGCCACGCTGCATGGCCAGCACGCGCATCCCAAAGGCCGTAGCCAGGCGCGCCAGTTCGCGCCCAATGCTACCATAGCCAACGATACCGAGCGTTTTGCCGCGCACCTCTTCTCCCATAAACAGCGAGAGGCGTTCGGTGCGTGTTGGCCAGACGCCGCGCTGGTGCAACTCGAACACCTGAGGCAGGCGGCGCAGCCAGGCCAGCATCATAGTCAAGATGTATTCAGCGATAGGAATCGCGTGGATACCGCTGGTGGTAGTAAAGAGCACGGGGGTTGCACAGAGTGGATGGTTGAGAATGTGATCTGGCCCGGCTGAATAGAGCTGCACCCAACGTAAGTGGGGCGCGTTTGCCGGGTGGGGCAAAGGCGTCGTGAACGACGTATAGAGCACCTCCACGTCGCGCCAGAGATCATCCGGGATCGTCTCCGCTGGAGAGTGCTGCCAGTAGTGCACTGTAAGATCAGGCGAAATGTGCTGAACACGTTTCAGCCATTCGTCAGACAGGGGAGCGGTGATAAGCACCGCGCGCGTTTGTAGTGACATTGGATCTCTACCTTTGCATATCCCATACATGCGGGAGAAAAAAGACGTTTCTTCACACAAACATTATGCCATAGAACGAGGCAGCCTGATCAGCGAGCGGTCGATGCTTGCCAACGTGGGGCAGCCGGACAGAGCCATAGCTAGCGCCAGTTCGGTGCGCAGAATCTCCAGTACCCGATGCGCGCCAGTGCTGCCGCCTACGGCCAGTCCCCATAAAACAGGTCGGCCCACCAGAACCGCTCGCGCGCCCAGGGCCAGTGCTTTGAGAATATCCGTGCCGCGCCGAACGCCTCCATCCATATACACTTCGCAGCGCGCATTGACCGCCTCCACTACCTCTGGCAGCGCTTCGATTGCAGCGCACACACCATCCAGTTGCCGACCGCCATGATTTGAGACAATGATCCCATCCACGCCATGAGCCACAGCCAGCCGCGCATCTTCCGCGGTGAGAATACCCTTGAGAAGGATGGGCAGTGGACTCAGTGACTTCAGCCAATCAACATCGTCCCAGGTGATGGAAATGGCATCTCGCGCCGCCACCTGATCGCTGACATTGGCTTTGGTTGGCACGCGAAAACCACTGCGGATGGCGCGCTCTTTGTGGCCCCAACGTGGCGAATCCACCGTCAGCACCAGTGCGCGATAGCCAGCGGCAGCAGCGCGCTGCACCAGTTCGCGCGCGTTCTGCCGCTCAAAGACATACAATTGAAACCAGAGCGGGCCACTCGCCGCTTGTGCGATCTCCTCCAGACTGCGTGTAGAGGAACTGCTGGCCACCATCAGTGTATCCGCTTCCCCGGCTGCCTGCGCGGTGGCACACTCACCCTCTGGATCGGCCAGCATATGAAAGGCCGTTGGTGCAATCAGGACAGGCAGGCTGATCGATGTCCCCAACGTAGTGATACTCGTATCACAGAAGCTGGCATCCACCAGCATACGCGGACGTAACCGGATGCGCTCAAATGCCTCCTGGTTCGCGCGCAACGTCAACTCGTCGTCACTACCTCCAGCGTAGTAGTGCCAGGTTGCCTGGTCGAGCCGCGTCTCAGCCAAGCGTTCGTAGTCAAAAAGTGTGATTAAAGCAGTGCTCACGCAATAGATCCTTCCTCTGTTATACGGTACAAAGGTCCTGGTATGCAAGTTCAAGGCGGCTATGATCGGCAGATACCTCCTTTTAAGCATACAATTTCTCCTTGCTAAACTGGTGTTTGTTGGAGTAGCAGGAGCGTTTTTAAAGGGATCTGCTGGTGTGTATTCCTCCGTTTACACTTGCGCACCTATCGACCAGGTTTGCATTCTTGTGCCCGTATCTACCCCATAAATACATCGACACACCCACCAGAATTACACCAGGAGCCGCTACCATGAGGAGCAGAATGTGTGTTTTTGATTGAACTTTAGTGGAAGGGAAACATTTTTTATGCTTGTCCAATCAGTAGCGATCCAGGAAACAATCAGTATCAAGCCCAGGTACCGGCGCGCCAAGCGTACACTGGATCTGGCTATGACCTTGCTTTTGCTGCCATTCTGCTGCGTGGTCATGGGTGTGATTGCTCTCCTGATTCGGCTGGATTCACCTGGTCCGATCTTTTTCCGTCAGAAACGCGTGGGTCAGCACGGGGTTGAATTTGATTTTCTAAAATTCCGTTCTATGTATGTGAATAGTGATGATACCACTCACCGCGCTGCCGTTGAGCAATTTATGAATGGTCAGTTACTCAATGGCAGCAGCCCAGCCACCCCCTATAAGCTGGACAAAGATCAGCGCATTACGCGTATTGGCACATTTATTCGCAAAACCAGTCTGGACGAACTGCCACAATTTTTCAATGTCTTGCGCGGCGATATGTCACTGGTTGGTCCGCGCCCCCCCTTACCCTACGAGGTTGAGCACTATAGTACACATGATAAGTTGCGCCTCGTTGGGAAGCCCGGCTTAACAGGGATCTGGCAGGTCTATGGACGCAGTTGCGTCTCGTTTGCGGAGATGGTTGAAATGGATATCACCTATTTGCGCAAGCAGTCGCTCTCACAGGATCTCAAACTTATCCTTCTGACTATTCCCGTAATGCTTTTCGCGCGCGGCGGCGCTTGAACGTTTTACTTCCCCTCTTGAAAAGCCAGGATCAAACGCACGTGGGCCGCCTGTCGCAGACTATAATATGGCCAGCCGGACTGTTTACAAAAACGTTGGGTGCGTTCGATCCTGGCAATTAAGAGATGCATGCGCCTCTGTTCAATCAGTACGGGAAAAATAGCAGATCCCGTTAGCAGATGCAAAAAAGTGAGCAAGGCCCCATTCTCTCGCTCGGCCTCAGTGATCCCTACCGTTAAGATATGCGAGGACGCGCCCAGCACCACACACTGGTAGCGTTTACTTACTGCCAGCGGCAACGCTCGCTGATAACAGACAGGCACCCTGCGCACCTCAGAGAATGTGGGGATCAAATCGCTGTGTACGTGAGTTATTTTACCCTTGATACCTCTTCGTATATATGGTACTTCAAGCATAGTTATTTTCCAAAATACATGCTCAGCGTCTCAAAGGAACAACGTTACGCCGGGACACAATCAGCAATGACGGGTATAGTTCAGAGTGTAGAGGATAGATGTGTAAATGAGATGCTTACGCTGACGAAGATGTGGTGGAGGAAGGTGCACTGGCGTGAAGAAGTCTTCACCTGCCACAAAACACAAGCAGACCTATCTGGTCGATCAATCCTGACTGACCAGATAGGTTGCCTATGCGGGATACGGGCATTGATGCCTTTTTTCAAACAGAAACGCACACAAACACAAAAATAGGCTCGAATTTAGAGAGAAGCTACGCGTAAAGTTTGCACCAGCTCCCTGGCGTTAGGATGGTCCTCTTTTTCATGGTAGCGTGTTAACGTGTACCCAACGCCGGGAACGGTGAGGATATACACTGGATTGCCAGGATCACGCTCAATTTTCTGGCGCAGGTGGCGAATATGTGCCTTAATCAGGCAGGCATCGCCATCGTTGCCGAAGCCCCAGATATGGGCCACAATCTGATTCGCCGTACATACACTATTGGCATTGACCGCCAGCAAATGGAGCAGTTTACTTTCCGTAGGAGTCAGGCGCACAGTCTGACCCTCAACCACCACCTCGTTATGCAGAGAATCGACCCGAATCGGGCCAACTGTGACAATCGAAGAAGGACGCTGCACCAATGTTGAACGACCCCGCCGACAGACTGCGCGCATACGGGCCAGAAATTGGGTAGGGAAGAAAGGTTTACGGAGATAATCATCGGCCCCGGATTCTAAACACCGTATCTCATCCTGAACATCCTTGCCATCCGTTACCACCAGAACCAGGGCGTCGTGTCTGGCGCGCATCTCCCGGCAGAGCACCAATCCATCCATATCTTTGAGAGTGGGATCAATAATCACCAGGTCTGGTTGCTGCTGTTCCCACTCAAGGCAAGCGCGCTCGCCCGTATAGGCGCGATGTACTTCATATCCGAGCGTTTTCAGCCAGCTGGTTAACATTTCAACAAGATCGCGATCCGTGTCCACAATTAAAAGTTTCATCGTACTTCCCCCAATGCGATGATGGGCAATCTATCAGGCCCACCATATAGACCAGCGCCCTGTTTCACGACGCCGATAGCTTCCATTCTCCATACCTATAGCACTACTCTTTATGCATTACATTCAAAAGACAAGCTTATTTGCTTGCCGATAGAAAATGTATCTATCGATTTAAAGTTCGAATATGTATCTCCCCAACGAGAGCATAACTGTGAGATTGATCGCGAGTATTAAATCATAAGAATATCTATAAATACAATACCTCAAATGTGTTGGCTCGTATAAGTATATCCGAGATTATTTGGGCGAAAAATGCAGACCTTCCCCCTCATTTGAGGTGTATGCCGCTGCCTGGGTGCGATTGACGGCCCCAAGTTTCCGCAGAATACTCTGGACATGTTTGCTCACGGTGTAGTGAGAAATCTCCAGGGTGGCTGCGATCTGTTTGTTACGCTGCCCCTGTCGTAAAAGCGCGAACACTTTCGCCTCTTGTGGGGATAAATGAGGGGGAAATTCGTTAGAAGGGGTAGTTCCATTATCAGAGACAGGGGAAAGAACTGATGGGCGCTGTTCGATAGCGGCACAAGGGGAAACGGCAAGAGCGCGAGCCTGCACCAACGTAGCGCGAGCTGGTTGCGCCTCAGCGAGCTTACAACGCTCAATCAGCAACTGCATGACACGGGTGCTCACGGGGGGGTGCATCGCGGGACCGCCGTGCTCAAAATTTTTAAAGGCTCTGATGATAGAGCGCAGAGGGGTATCCTTCAGCAAATAGCCATCTGCACCAGCCAGAGTCGCTGCCAGTAAAGCGGAATCCTGGATGGCGGACGCGAAAAGAATCACAGAAGGGGGTACAGGCAACTGCTTCAAACAGGCCGTTAATTCCACGCCATCTCCATCTGCCAGTGTACAATCCGCGATCACCAGGTCGATCTGCACGCGCACCACACTCTCCAGAGCCATCCGGCAAGAAGTGGTTTCTGTCACGACCTGGAAGCCGCCGATAGCATACAGAATATCGCGAATTTTACGCCGAAAAGCTTCCTCTTCATCCACAACCATCACCTGACGCGGATGCTCTTTAGCTCCTTTGCTCAATCTATCAAGAGCCAATAGAAATACCCCCATATAAACTTCTATGCATAAAAATGCTGCCAGGATTTCTCTCATGCTCCTGGCTTTTATTCAGAGCGTTTTTGCCCCCGCGAGCTGCTTGCATTCACAGGCATACTCCATCACAGAAATTCAGAGATAGCACCGTATCGCAGATATCCTTTCTATACTATAGTCTATAGACGCCTATTTTTCAATACCGTGCCTTCCCTTCCCTCAATTTTCTTGCTTCTTTCAAAAAAAGCGTATGACGGCTGTGCTACCATTTTTATATACTTCAATATATATTGAAGTGCTTCTATTTCAGAAATGTTCAGCCTCTCTCCCACCATCGTCTGACTAATTGTTCACGTTTTTCCTCAACACCTCAGCATATCTCCCTTGCGAAAAACCTCCAGCAATGGGTATACTGAACGGCGGAGCAAACTGGCAGAATGACACGGAAAAGAGAGATCTATGTATCGCTTACTCGCGATTGACCTGGATGGCACGCTGTTAACACCCAGGCCCCGGAAGATGATTACGCCGCGCACCCACTACGCGCTCCAACAAGTGGTAGCAGCGGGCGTGCACGTAGTGATTGCGACGGGGCAGAGCCTGGTTATGCTCCAGTATCTCTGCCGGGATTTGCCGATTGTGGGACCGCAGATTATCGAGAATGGCGCGCTGATCGCGGATATGCAAACGGGACACTACTATCACGAGCAACTGCTGCCAGCCGAGCACGTTCTGCCCGTCTTGAGCGCATTGCAACGGGCAGACTTTCACCGCGCGTATCATACACTGGAGCGGGTCTATGCCGACAACAACGCTCCCAGGGTACGCCAGTGGTACGAGCCGCCGGTTCCCCCGGTGATCGAGGTGGAGGATGTTGCCAGCCTTTACCCGGAGCCGTGCATCAAGCTCGTCGGCATTGGCGCAGAGAGCCACGTGCGCGCGCGGCGTCAGGCGCTGATGGACGCGTTTGAAGGACAACTCTATGTGACACAGTCGGCCTTTGATCTGCTGGAATTTCTCCATCCCGCCGTCTCCAAAGAAGCTGGCCTGCAAACGATTGCGCGGGATCTGGGGATTCGACCCGCAGAGATTGTGGCCATTGGCGATGGGCACAACGATATTGGGATGTTACGCTTTGCGGGTCTGGGGGTGGCGATGGGCAACGCGCACGATGAGGTGAAAAATGAGGCCAATTACGTCACGCGCAGCAACGCCGAGGATGGCGTTGCTGCCGTGATCGAGGATCTGATTTTGCCGCGGCTTAGATAATCGCCAGCTCTTTGCCCACGCGCTCAAAGACGTCCAACGCTTGAGCAAGTTCCTCGTTGGTGTGTAGCGCGGTGACGATAGTGCGCACGCGGCACCTGTCAACGGGCACGGTGGGATAGACAATCGCCTGCGCAAAGATGCCCTCTGCAAAGAGCCGTGTGCTCAGCTTGACCGCCAGCGCGCCCGATCCGACGATAACCGGCGTAATCGGGGTTTCGCTCTTGCCGGTATTGAAGCCGAGCTGCTCCAGCCCTTTCTTGAAGAACGAGGTGTTTTCCCACAAACGCTCGACCAGGCTGGTGTCGCTTTCCAGAATATCCAGCGCGGCGATACAGGTGGCGACAACCGAGGGCGGATGCGAGGTGCTGAAGAGCACGGGACGAGCGCGATTGAGCAAGTAGTCCCGCATATCCTGACTACACGCGACATAACCGCCGAGCGCGCCAATACCTTTGGAGAGCGTGCCAATCTGCAAAGCGACGCGACCATCCAGACCGAAATGACTGACGGAGCCGCGTCCGTTTTTGCCGAGCACGCCACTGGCATGCGCATCATCAACCATCACAAAGGCGCCGTATTCTTCGGCCAGCGCGACAATCTCGACCAGAGGCGCGATATCACCGTCCATGCTAAAAACGCCATCGGTCACGACCATGACTTTGCTGGCACCCTTCGACTCCTCCAGCACACGACGCAGATCGGCCATGTCTTTGTGGCGGAAGATCTTGCGCGGGGACTTGCAGAGCCGGATGCCGTCGATGATGCTGGCGTGGTTCAGTTCGTCGCTGATAATCAGGTCGTTCTCCTGCATCAGCGCGGCGATCACGCCCAGGTTCGTGGCGTAACCGGACTGCATGGTCAGCGAGGCCTCGGTATGTTTGAAGCGGGCCAGCTTCTCCTCCAGTTCATTGTGCAGTGTCATAGTTCCCGCAATCGTGCGGACCGCGCCGGAACCGACGCCATAGCGCTCAGTCGCTTCAATCGCAGCCTGGCGCAGGCGGGGATGCACGGTCAGCCCAAGATAATTGTTGGACGAGAGGGTAATCACCTCGCGCCCATCCATCACCACCGTCGCCTTCTGCTCACTTTCAAGCACGCGCGGACGAATAAACACGCCGCGCCCTTTCAGGTCGTTGAGTTCGCCCGTCAGGAAGGTCTGTAATGTGTCCATGAGATTCCTCTTCCCGTTAGAATGTCAGAACGATTTTCCCGCAATCGCCGGATTTCATAATCTCCATCGCATCGTTGAGCCGCTCAAAGGGCAACGTATGCGTAATCACCTGTTTGAGATCCAGTTGACCATTCTCAAGAATACTGCGTGTGCGATACCAGGTATCAAAAATGCGCCGTCCGGAGATGCCCATGACCGTCGCGCCCTTAAAGATGATATCGTTCGCCAGGTCCAGCTCAACCATACGCGAGGGGATACCGAGCATGGAGACGCGCCCACCGTTGCGCAGCGCCTGAAAGCCCTGGCGAATCGCGGCAGGCTGGCCTGACATTTCCAGCACAACATCCACGCCCAGGCCGTCGGTCGCATCCAGGATCGCCTGCACCGGATCGAGTTCACGCGGATTGAGGGTGTAGTTGGCGCCCATGTTGCGGGCAATGTCCAGGCGTTTATTATTGGGCTCAATGGCGAAAATGGTGCTGGAGCCGGAGAGACGGCAGAGGCCCACCGCCCACAAACCGATGGGGCCACAACCAATCACGGCCACAGTCTGGTTGGTGATCTCGCCGGAATAGACGGTATGCACGGCGTTGCCGAACGGCTCCTGGATCGAGGCCACGCTATGCTCGATCTCCTTGCCGGTTTTCCAGGCAACGCTGGCGGGAATAGCGATATATTGCGCGAAAGCGCCGTCGCGGTCCACGCCGATAATCTGTACATTGCGACAGATATGGCCCTGCCCGGTTCGGCACTGGTAGCATTCGCCACACGTAATATGTGTTTCAGCGGCAACAAAATCACCTGGGACGAGCGAGGTCACTTCACTTCCAACCTCGACAATAACACCTGCAAACTCGTGGCCAAAGATGCGCGGAACCTGCATGCGGCTCTGCGCCCAGGCATCCCACTCGTAAATGTGGACATCCGTGCCACAGATGGAAGCTGCTTTCACCTCCACCAGCACATCGCGCGGGCCAATTTGAGGAATATCGACCAGGGCAATCGTTGCGCCAGGCGCCGCCTCGACTTTGAGGGCCGCCTTCATCTTACCTATCATGTTAAAAAGATCCTCCACAAAGGGATTCTAATTGTGTGCTTTCATTATGCGCTTTCAGGGGGATGATTGCAAGCAAGATGGCGTCGTGACACTGTGAGTCCGCGTGTAAGGAACCCAACCGCTCCAAATTATATGCCAGGTAGATAACCCCTTCCTCTGCATCGATGGATAAAAACCATTCACACCCGTTAAGGAGAGGTTTCCCACTGCTGCTACTGTACCTTTCCTTTGAGGAAAGCTGGCGACGGTTCAGCAAATGGTCCCACTCCATAGAGTTCGTCGCGATTCCAGAGCACCTGCGCGACTGCGGCGGTCGAGGCGATGATGAGCCAGAGCAAAAGGGTTGCCAGCGAAAGAGCTACTTTTGTGTCCTTTAATTTGAAAATGGACACACAAACGCTAGCGATAGTCAGACCCAACATACTCAATGACAATACCATAGCGTTAATGGGTGAGCGCAGGCTAAAGTAAGCGGCGTTGAAGACCATGTAGTCAAGCCATGAGGCAGCCTGCAAGGCCAGATAAGCTTCGCGCCCCTCTGTTGCCGCTGGCTTGTTTAGGACACGCAGATTGCCATACAGGGTTGAGATGTTATTGATGGTCCAGGCTGGTGCAAACGCTGCCGAAGGCGGAGTAATCACCGCTTGCTTTAACGATTTGAAGTAGGGTACATCCCCAAAAAAGATTTCACGCGCATTCTTACCCTTTTTGTGGCTGGCGACACTGACCAGGCCGGAGAGGCCAAAGGCGACACCCTGGGCAATACCGTAGGCAGCCACGCCGTGATACCAGCGCCAGCGCGGTGGTTTCTTTGTGAGTGCCGCAATGGTTGTTTCAAAATTTTTTACAGATTTCGTTGTGATTGACATAGTATCATCTCCTTCTCTCATTTTCCTACGTCTTATCGTGTCAAAAAGAGACACGCTGCACCATACGATATGTATCCGAGTAGCTTCCTTGCTGACTCATATCGCCGTATTCCTGCGCGGAGGCAGCAGCAGCTAGCTGTCAGACGGCTGACTTGCAGGCAATCCAGAAATGCTTCACACCGTAAGTTAAAAAGCTATTGACCGCTTCTGCTGGGTGCTCAGGAAGGCGCTGGATCGTCTCCAGCCGCTGGATCATCAGGTTCAAAGCAATGCGCGTCTCCAGGCGTGCCAGTGGTGCTCCCAGGCAGTAATGAAGGCCATATCCGAAACCAAGATGATGATTGGGGTCACGCCGGATAGTAAAACGCTGTGCATCGGGAAACTGGTGCTCGTCATAGTTGGCGGACGCGATAAAGATATGGATGGTCTGGTTCGGCTCGATCTGCTGGTTCCCTACCTTCGTTGACTGCGTTGCAACCCGCGAGGCTCCTGGAACCGAGGGATAGCAGCGCAGAATTTCTTCAACCGCCCCAGGCATGAGCGCGGGATCTTGACGCAGTTCAGCGATGACTTCAGGATGTTCTTCAAAACAAACCATCGCGTTACCAATAAGGTTGGCTGTCGTCTCATGGCCCGCAATCAAGAGCAGTTGGCAAAAATTGAGCAGTTCATCTTCACTTAACTGCTCCCCATCCACTTCTGCCTGGAGTAAGCTGGTCATCAAATCCTCACATGGATTGCGGCGATGGGCTTCAAGCTGGCTGGCAAAGAGGCTACGCAAGGCGATGAGGGCTTGTGTGCGATCTTCCGGGCGTGGTTGAACAACCTCATCGGTGGTTCCAGAAACCAGGGTCTTGGACCAGCGACGAAAGTCCGCGCGATTCTCCGAAGGGATGCCGACCAGTTCAGCGATAATGGTCACTGGCAAGGGATAGGCGAGATCCTGGACCACATCCATCTCGCCTTTTGCCACTGCCCCATCAAGGATCTCATTGACCACTGCGGAGATACGTGGCGTCAGATCAGCCACCATGCGCGGAGTAAAGGCACGTGAGACAATATTGCGTAGCTTGCGATGGCGTGGATCGTCCATGCCTAAAATGCTTGGTAACGCGGGCTGCCGGCTCCCTGGAGCCGGCGCTGAAGAGAAAATCTCAGGGTGGGTCAGGACGTGCTGGGCTTCGGCATAGCTAAAAACGCTCCAGTGAAACGGAGGGCGCTCGTTGAAATGAACCGGGCTGGTCGCGCGCATCTGACGAAACCACTCATGTGGAATCGCGAGCAAGCTTTGTGGATGATTTTGCATGGTTCTCTCTTTCTTCCAGTGAAACCATTATCGACAGATCTTTCTCTGTCCTGACTGTATCTAGAGAATATTTGTATTGTCGAGTTCTGCGCGGAGTTTCAGCAAGGCCCGATCTTTGGCTTTACACTCCAGCATCACGTCGTAATCGTTGCAAGGAACGCCCGCTAAGAACGCCTGAAAGCTCGCTGCATGGAGATAGGCACTGTGCGCACCAGCTCGCTTCATTGGGTCTTGCTCTGCATAATGCAATTTAGGACGTCGGCCCCTCCATGTCGCAAGGATACGCTCCCAGGGAAGATCTCCCCATGGTTTGCTGCCATTGAGTTGATGATGTAAGATATCGACCACCAACGGCGTGCCGGTTCTTTCGCAAATTGGCAGCAGGTCATCGACCGACCAGGACCGTTCATCGTTCTCTAGACGCAAGCGGCGCCGGACGGGATCAGGAAGCGAGCTAATATTTTCGATGATGCGCGCGACAGTGGCTGGCCGATCCCCATAAACGCCACCTCCATGCACAATGAGATCACCCTCGGCAATCCCCAACTGGTCAAGGAGAAACGCGTGATAGCAAAGATCTTGAGAACTGCGCTGCCATACGGCCCCTGCTGCCGATGGTAAGGTATACTGACCAGGATGCATCGAGAGGCGCATCCCTTGCGCGAGCGCGGTGATTTCCTGGGCACGCGCAAAGGTGAGGACACGTAAATCAACCTCTGCGTGCGAACCCAACGGTATGAGATCAGAGGAGATGCGAAACATCTGAATCTGCTGAGCCTGATTCCAGCGCAGGATATCCACCAGCAGGTCCAGGTTTTCATCGACCAGCGACTGCAAATAGGGCACACCTCGCGCACGCAAGGTGGCCAGGCGCAGAGATCGTATCGTGCGACCAAGCGTCATATTCATACAGGCATATCCAAGCTGAATCATGTTTCTCCTCCTCTTGCTCACTACTTCTCATCTGTGCAGGCACTTGCTACCGAAACGTATACGGCTCTAGCGACGTGATGGCAATCTCTCCCGCTGGCGCAGGCCGTTTGAACAGCTTCCGTCCCTGTTCGCGTACCAGACCACCGAGGATGCGCGCTGGGCCAAGCAACTGGATCTCCAGGCCGGTTTTGCCATCGGTTGCCGCTGAAGCCAGCCAGAGGGCTTTTTCAGCCGGAACGGTCGGCGGGTTGGCCCACATGCGAATAATCGTCCCAAAACTGTTGAGCTTTTCACCGTATCCCTGCACAACCTCAATCTTGCGAAGCAGATCCGTATCTACCAGGCCAGGGTTGAAGGCATAGATGCCTACACCTTGCGTCTGTTGATATTCTCTGGCGAGCGTCAAGGTAAAACTGCGCACCCAGCTCTTGCTGGAGCCATACGCGCTCTGGTATGGGGCAATGCTGCGGTCCCCACGCCCAAGGATATTGATAAGCTTGCCCGGTGTCTGCTGCTCTAGAAACGTATTGATGGCAACCAGCGAGCCATGATACGTCCCGAAGATGTTGGTTTGAAGCACACGCGTATAACGCGCGGGATCAACCGCCGCCGTTGGGCCAAACACGTCGGAGATGCCAGCATTGTTGACCCAGATATCCACCTTGCCAAAGGTTTCACGAGTAAACGCGGCCAGCTCCTTGACCTGTTCAAGGTCGCTGACATCGATTGGCAAGCCCGCCGCGTGTCTTCCCTGCTGGCGTATATCCTCTACTACACACCAAACCGCTTCATCTGAGCGGCTACTCACCACCACAGAAGCCCCCTCGCGCGCATACGCCTGGGCAATCGCCAGGCCCAGCCCGCGTGTGCTGCCAGTAATAACCGCCACTTTGCCATCGAGTAGACCCATCGTTTAAACTCCTTCCTGCCGAAGCACCGCTACCTGTGCCTGTTTCTCTTCATCGCGCTGCGGGCGTCGCCAGCCCGTGATCCAGACGATCAGGCCGAGCAAAAAGAACAGTACGAACACGGCTGGATAATCGATCAACGGAATGGCGACAATCTCCCACAGATGGCTCACGCCCCGTCCACTGTAGACGACCACGGCGGCAGCGGCGAGGAGGAGGGTCAAGCCCCATTTTACCCAGGACGGTAAGTTCAGCCCATACATCTGCGTGATGAGAAAAATACCAGCAAAGCCAAAGAAAAACATCGGCCATAGACTATGCGGCTGTGTCAGAGCAACCATTGTGCCATGAGCTAGCACGATAATCTCCTGGGTAAAGGTCCAATACTTGTTGAGGTGAATGCGCGTGAAGAAGAGGCTACTCTGCAACAGCAGAAGAAACATATAGAAGAAGCCCACCAGGTGCCCTGGGGTATTCTCCATAGGATGATACCAGAAGGTATACACAATCGCCCAGGAGAAGAAGTAGCCATGATACTTGCGCGCAAATTGTACAACGCGTTGCTGCAGCGGGACCTTCTTGCCGAAAAAGAGTCCCCGGCGCGTATTTTCCATCAACAGCACCCAGACCAGCAGGACAATCACCGACCCTTGCGAGCTAAAGACCGAGACATTAGCGGCTAGCCCGTCATACCAGAGGTGGGTTTGGAACCAGTGAAGCAAGATGAACAGGGCATTGCCCGCCAGCGCGATCACGTTGATGGGATGCAGACTGGTCGTATATTTCCTGACGTGTGTTTGCGCGTACCAGATCACTCCCCAACAAAAGAGTTGCTGGAGCGTGTAGCCTCCCCAGGCGGTCAATTCTGCCACAACCGTCGGCGCGGGCAGTTTCCAGAAATACCAGGAGGGATTGTTTGCCGGTTGCGGAAGATGGGGAAACGTGTGCAGCGCGAAGCCTGTGATCCAGATCACTCCGGTAAAAAGCAGGCTGAAAGCGATGCCCAGCCAGAGCGCCAACACATCCTGGCGAGGGGCTTTGCTGCCTTTCTGAGCAAAGATAGCGGTCTTTTTCACGGTCAAATCCATTGTATTCTCTCCATATTCTTGGTGCTTGCCTGGCGTCCTTTTCCTGCTTTCAACGCAACCCATGAGCCAGCAGATCCAGGACCATCTCGACCAGTTCTGCTCTGGACGTCGTGATATAGCTTGATGGCAGGGTATCGATCCCCTCAATCAGTGAAAGGAACATCCCGGCGAAGGTTGCGCTCCGCTGGCGCTTCTGCGGGTCACGCGCCAATGCCTCGCGAAACACCTCATCCAATGGACCCAACAACGAAGTAAAAATCACGGCGCGCAGCTTCTCCGCAGCTTCTCCGCTGATCTGTGGCATATCCCCTTGCATCATGCGTCCAAGATGCATGGCTGATTGGGCAAGCAGCCAGGTTGCGGCTGCGCGTAACCGCTCCAGCCAATCCGATCCAGCCCCCTGGATCGCCTCCTCTAGACCTGCCCGGTAGCCTTGCATACGCCGGGTGGTCACTTCGACAAAGAGCTCTTCCTTGCCATGCGGAAAGTGGTGATAAAGCGAGGTGTGACGAAGGCCAACTTCCTGCGCGATATCGCGTAACGTCACCACCTGATAGCCACGCTCGCGAAAGAGTCGTTCTGCCGCCACCAGTACCCGTTCGCGTGCCTCCGAGTCAGGTTGTGGTGCTGCTCCCTGTTGACCCATGCTTGTGTTCTCCTCGAATACCGACCTACCAGTTGGTTGACAGTATACATCACGGAAAGGTATACTGTCAACCAACTGGTAGGTCGGTGTCTATTGCATCAGATTTTCTGCCATGTTTTATATTATCATGTACCAATTGATAAGGAGATTGCCCAATGGAAGCAACGCCACCGTTTCAACAGTCAGCTGAAATAGCACATGATCCTGGTTATAAATGGCGCGTCCTGGCAACCGTTGTGATTGGCTTGTTCATGGTCATTCTCGACTCAACGGTGGTAAACGTTGCCCTGAAAACGTTGCAAATCCAATTTGCTGCCTCGACTGACCAGGCGCAATGGGTGATCAGCCTCTATACGCTGACCCTGGGTATCGCCACGCCGCTCTCAGGCTTTCTAGGAGATCGGTTTGGCATCAAACGCATCTATCTGTCCGGCTTAGGGATCTTTGCGCTTGGGTCCCTCTTATCCGGCCTGGCTTCGACTACTACCTTCTTGGCCGCCTTAATTGTCGCGCGTGGCCTGCAAGGAATTGGGGGAGGAATCGCGCTCCCATTGGGGACGGCTCTGCTTTTCCGTGCCTTCCCGCCGGGCCAGCGCGCATCTGCTTTTGGCATCTTTGGCATTGTGCTCGTCTTCGCGCCAGCCATTGGCCCGTTGCTTGGTGGCTGGCTCGTTGACCATAACGAACTGGCGTGGATTTTCTTTCTCAACTTACCTATTGGCGCGCTCGCCCTGGTGATCGGTTCGCGTTTCTTAAACGAGGCTCCTGGCTCAAAAAAGGTCCATGCTGACCTGGCGGGGATTTTTTTCTCGGCCCTCGGCTTTGGAGCAATCCTCTTTGCCGCGTCTCTCGCTGGCGAGCAGGGAGTGGGCTGGGGAAGTCCACTCGTGCTGGCAAGCCTGGCGGTTGGTGTACTCTCGCTGACGGTGTTTACGTTGGTAGAACTGCGCATCTCCGATCCGTTGATGGATTTGCGCCTGTTCGCGATCCCCAGTTTCGCCGTGGCTAATGTGGCAAATATGGTTGGCACCATCGCGCTCTTTGGCGCGGAATTCTTGCTCCCCCTCTACCTGCAAATTTTGCGTGGTCAGACGGCTTTTCAGGCAGGGCTGACGTTGTTACCTCTGGCTATTGCTTCAGCCATTATCGGAGTACTCGCTGGACGCATCTCAGACCGTATTGGCCCGCGCATCCCGATTGTCGTCGGTTTCCTGTTGATCACCTACAATACCTACCAGTTTGCGCAAATCCAATTAGATACCAGTCTGCTCTTTATCATGTTCCTGCTCGCTGTACGCGGGGTTGGGGTTGGTCTCATCCTCCAGAACACCCAGGTAGCAGCTCTGGTGGACGTCCCACTTGCCAGACTCAATCGTGCCACTCCGCTCGTCCAGGCCACGCGCCAGACCACTCAATCAATTGGGGTGGCTGTCCTGGCGACGGTGCTCTCCACCGCAATCACGATCAGTATACCTAGAGCCGTGGCCAATGGCGGTGCGCCAGATGTATCGCATATGCCGCCCGCCGTTCGCGCGCTCGTTGAGCAAGGTTTCCACACATTCCAGCATCAGTATATTAGCGGCCTGGAGCATGCGTACCTGGCCACATGCGTGATTGCGCTGGTGGCTACGTTTTTCTCTCTCTTCCTCTCAGGTTGGCCTGGCAAGTACAATCCTAAGGGCAAAAGCCAGGCTTCTCCTGTAGCTGAGATGAAAAAAAGCGAAATTTCTTGATAGTGATACATGCTCATCGTTATAGTGAATCACATTTTTTCCAAGAAAGAGGATAGAGAATGGTTGCTTGAAGCCACACCGCTCTGCGATATTGTACGTCGTCTTGCGTTTTGAAAAAGGTGAGTAGACTCCCCAAAAACGCTCACCGGACACTATCCCATATAACGGTTGAGCGAGAAACGGCATATAGACCCTATGCAGAAGGCTTTTTCTCTCACTAATGATAGGAAGAGAAAAATCCTCGCATCGGCTCCGGGAGCGCTCTCCCCGAACTGCGTCAAAGAAAACTCAGCATGACTCTTTCTGGAGAGGATAGACGTAAATACAGAGACGAGAGATCGTCAACTGTTGACCCATTGTACAAATGGGATTGAGTGATACAACCATTTAGCGAAAGGAAAAATAATGACCGGGCAAACCTATTCCGCCTCGCATCACGCGTCCATTACCGTCAACGCGCCAGTACCGCAGGTCTACGCGCTGTTTTCGCATTTTAATGACTTTCCCAAGTTCATGAGTTTTGTGAAGGAAGTCACCTACTCCGACGATCAGCACAGCCACTGGGTTGCTGAGATGATGGGGAAACATGAGTGGGATGCGACGAACGACGGCTGGCAGCAAGATCGCCAGATTGGCTGGCGCTCCACCAAAGGCATGGAAAATGCTGGCAAGGTGACGTTCACCCCAGCCGAGGGAAATGCAACACGCGTGGATGTAGACCTTAGCTATAATCCCCCAGCAGGTATCCTGGGGGATGCGGGAGAGCGCCTGGGAGCAGGCAAGCACTTTGAGCAGGCTCTTCAACATGACCTGGAGCATTTCAAGACGATGGTTCAATCCGCTCCTGCTGGCGCGCTCGATCCTAATTCGTCGAGCTACCTCTTCCATGCAGATAGCGCGGCTGGCAAAAAGAAAACGACGAAACGACAGAATGAAACAATGTAACGTACGCATTGGGATGGGAAATACTTTCTCTCCTTATCGCGAGCAATAAGGAGAGAAAGTATTCTCTTGACTTTTTTTCATGTGCATCGTATAGTTTTTATCAATCGATAAGCTTCAGGCCTCCATCGCCAGGGGAAAGTGCAGGAAGGATGGCTCGTACACACCGAAAATCGGCACCTCCAGAATACGTTGAGGAGACGCGCAACGCTATTTTACGGGTCGCGCATCATCTTTTTATGACCTATGGCTATCGTGCCGTGACGACCCGCCAACTTGCTGAGGCATGTGGATTAACTCAACCTGCCCTGTACCATCATTTCGCGGATAAAGAGGCGCTCTATCTGGCCGTGGTGACCGAGGAACTGGCGAAGTCGAAGGCTGCTATTGAGCGGATTACCCGGCGTTCCGACGGGGTGCCTGAGCGTTTGAGGCACCTGGCCAGCTATCTGCTCAGTACAGTGCAGTATGATCTTGGCCTGATGCTCCATGATGTGCGCTATGAACTCTCGCCGGAGGTACGCGCGTCCCTGGGAACGCTGTTTCGTGAGGGCGTCATTGCACCCATCGCAGCGCTGTTTGCTGAGGGCATACATCAGGGATCTCTGCGCAACCCTGAACAGGGAGGGATAGCGCCTTTTCTGGCGGCGTCTCTGTTAATGAATTTTGTTTCATGCTTTGCCGCCTTGATCCCAGCAGATGCGCCCGCGCACATTAGACAGGCGCAGCAAAGTACCTCAGCGGATCAGATTGTACAACTGCTTTTTTACGGCATTGCTAATCCTGAGCAGAACTAATTTTTTTTGTCTTCAGCTTATCAATTGATAAGTTCATGGAGGGAGCATACTGGTGATATGGGACATCCGATACCATTCAACAAACGAAGATGGTGTGGGGCACATCGCCGCTCGTCTTCTCGTCAGAGGCATGACCCCGAAGGAAGGAGGCTGCCATGAGGGGCATTGATCAGCGTGAGCATATCGGTGGGAAAATACGCACGCAAACAGATCATCTCTCGTGCCAACCGGAGAACCCCACCTCTACACATGCGGAAGAGCTACTCGCGATACACGGGAAAACCTTTCACTTCGCGACGCGCTTTTTCCCTGCACAGTATCGTCATGCAGTTGTTTCGCTCTACGCGTTTTTTCGGACCCTGGATGATCTGGTCGATGAGCGTGGAGCCGACTGGGATGCTGGTGAGGTCCGGCACGAATTAGAGAACTGGCAGACGTGGTTACGCACCGATTGCGCGTCTTCCGCCCCACGTGAACCATTGGGAGCGTCACTGGCCGCCCTGCTGCACGAGTACCACCTGCCGGTGACGCTTTTCCTGGACTTTCTCGATGGTCTGTTCTCGGACCTGGAGCCGCAGGAGTTTCAGCATGTCCACGAATTGTACCGCTATTGTTACCAGGTGGCGGGGACTGTAGGCCTGGCGATGGCGCATGTACTGGGGGGACGTTCTGAGCAGGCGCTGAGGGCTGCCAAAGAACTGGGCATCGCTATGCAATTGACCAATATTCTGCGCGACGTTGGACGCGATCTGGCCGCAGGACGAATCTATCTGCCCCAGCAGGAGTTAGCACGCTTTGGCTTTTCGCGCACTCAGTTCTTCCAACTTCATCAGCAACAACAGGGGCCAGATGAGCGCTTTCGCGCGCTGATGCGCTTCCAGATTCAACGCGCGCACCATTTCTATCGCAACGGCTTGTATGGGGTCTGGCTGCTCGCTCCTGAGTGTCGCCCGCCCATTCTCCTGGCTGGTCGTCTCTATCAACGCATTTTAACGGAGATCGAGCGTCGCCAGTATGACGTGCTGCGCAGGCGCGCTGCGACCAGCCTCTTTACTAAAGCACGCGAGGCGCTGGTGGTTCTTTTGCTCGATTCGCTCTGGCGCGGCGGCGAGGTCGCGCTGACCTCTGAGATGGAGCTGTTGTATGAAGAAGACTAAGACACTGTTACTCGTGCTGGGCCTGCTCCAACTCGTGCTGGGTCTGCGTGTGATGAAACGCTTGCTGCTCACCTCGCAGGGAGAGCGCCTGCATCCCACACCCACGCCTCCAGACGAGCAGCAGACGCAGCATCTCTCCGTGATCGTCCCGGTTCTCAACGAATATACGCGTCTGCGGCCCTGCCTGGAGGGGTTATTGGCCCAGGGAGAGGATGTCGCGGAAATTCTGGTCGTGGATGGAGGCTCGTGCGATGGCACCCAGAATCTGGTGCGCTCGTACATCCAACGCGATGCGCGTGTCTGCCTGCTGGATGCCAGCCCGGTCCCGCCGCACTGGAACGGCAAAGCCTGGGGGCTGCACATTGGTCTGCAACAGGTAGCAGCCACAGCGCGTTGGGTGCTCACTCTCGATGCAGATGTCCGTCCCTCTCCTCTGCTGGCCCGTTCATTACTGGCCCACGCGCAAAAAACCGGGCTGGTCGCGCTCAGCATTGCCACGCTGCAGGAGATTGAAGGAATTGGCCAGGGACTGGTGCATCCAGCGCTGCTGACCACGCTGGTCTATCGCTATGGTATTCCAGGTCGGACCGTCCACAAGGTGAGCGAAGTACAGGCCAATGGGCAGTGTTTCCTCGTCCGCCGCGATGTGCTTGAGACATGTGGGGGCTTTTTGGGCACCCGCTCGTCGCTTTGTGAAGATATCACGCTGGCACGGACACTGGTCGCGGCTGGTTACGCAGTCGGCTTCTACGAGGCTGGTTCCCTGGTGAGCGTGCGCATGTATGAGAACTGGCGCGATACCTGGCAAAACTGGACCCGATCCTTGCCCATGCATGATCACTTCTCCCGTGGGCAGACGCTGCTCGGCTGGCTAGAGGTCGCTCTGGTCCAGGCTCTTCCATTACCCCTCTTTCTGGCGCTAGTTTTATCTCGCTCACGCGTGCGCTGGCTCCTGCTGCTCAATGGCATCGGGGCGATTATGCGTGTGGGCGTTCTGTTTGGGACGACGCGGGCTTACCGCCGACGCCCCTGGTCGTATTGGCTATCCCCACTCTGCGACCTGCCAGTGGCGTTCAAACTGGGCCGCAGCGCCCTGCAACGCCGTCATAGCTGGCGTGGTCGCCCCATTGTTCGCGGAGGTCTCATATGAGAACGATCAAAATCCTCTTTTTCAGCCATATCCTGGCGTTGACCTTTGGTCTCGCTGGTCTGTTGATTGCCTTGCCCCATCCTGAACTCTGGCAGAATAGCCCGACAGGTCTGGCGGTATTCAATTTTGGGATTCACTATGCCGGTTCGTTGCATATTCTCTTTGGAGCGGCCACTATACTCCTTTTTGGGCTGTACGTTATTGGAATACGCAAAACGCTCATCTTCTTCGTGGCCTCAACCACGATTTCCTTGAGTATGGAACTGCTTGGTACCAGCACCGGCTTTCCCTTTGGGCCATATGCCTACACAGATTTTCTCGGCTTCAAAATCCTGAATCACGTCCCTTACGCTATCCCGCTCTCCTGGTTTTATATGGGCTTGACCTCCTATCTGCTAGCCAATGTGCTCGTGAAACGTGCTGGCTGGCAGCGACAGACCTTCTGGTCGCTGCTGCTTGGTGTGTATTTCCTGACGGTCTGGGATCTCGCGCTGGACCCGGCAATGGCCAGCCCCAACTTAGGGGTTCACTTCTGGATCTGGGGCACGTCAGGCCCCTACTTTGGCATGCCTATCAGCAACCTGGTAGGCTGGTCGCTGACCGGGCTGATCTTCATGAGCGTGAGCCGGCTGCTCTGGCGTGAGCAAGTGAATACCACCCGTCTTGTAACCTGGTTGCCCTTTGGTATGTATGTGGCCAATACCTGTTTTGCCATTGCTCTGACGCTGGGGGCCGGGATCTGGCAACCTTTGCTCATCGCGGTGGTGCTGGGCCTGGTGCCCGCCTCGCTAGTTCTTTGGCCCGCTTCATCCGGGTCAGGAGGCGGGAAGAGGGACACGCTGGCTCGCCGCATTTCGCGCCTGAGCGTCCGCAAGGGGAGCGCGCTGCTGGCCCGCAGACACGTGACCTTCCAGGTGGAGGGGCGTGAACATCTGCCGGAACAGGGTCCGGTGTTGCTGGTCGCGCGTCACTTTCATCACCTGTATGATGGGTGTGTCCTTCTCAACACGGTGCCGCGTCCGCTGCACATCCTCATCGGCCTGGATTGGATACCATCCCGCCGTTTGCGCTGGCTGATGGAACGGGCGTGTGGCCTGGTCCAATGGCCTATCGTGCTACGCGATGAGGGCGTGAAGCACGCAACAACAACCACGCACAGCGCCTATCGGACGCGTGACATCCTGCCCTACCTGCGCCGGGCGGTGACGCTCACCGTGCAGCTGCTGCGCCAGGGCGACGTGCTGGTCATCTTCCCAGAGGCGTATCCCAATATCGACCCACACATGACCCTCAAAAACGACGAGACGAAGTTTCTCCCTTTCCGATCCGGCTTCGCCCGGCTGATTGAAATGGCGGAGCGCGATGGCCGCACGCGTGTAACTGTGGTTCCGGCTGGCCTGGACTATCACTCTCAGCAAGATGGGCGCTGGCAGGTCACGCTACGTTTTGGCAGCCCGCTCTTCCGTGCCGATTTCCCAGATGCAGCAGCCTTCCAGCAGACCGTTGAACAGCGCGTGCGAACCCTCTCCGCGCCAGCCGCGCCGGAGTACGCTGGCGCACCCACCCCAAGACAGGAGACATACTCGTATGAAATCGACCGTATCTAAATATGCCGTATTCCCTACCACCCACACGTCCAGCCCACCGCGCGTCGTGGTGATTGGCGCGGGCTTTGGCGGCCTGGCTGCCTCGATCCGCTTACAAGCCGCCGGGTGCCAGGTCACGCTGATCGAGGCGCGCGCCAGACCGGGTGGGCGCGCGTATCAGCTCAAAGATCAGGGCTTCACCTTCGATATGGGACCAACCCTGATTACCGCTCCCGATCTGTTAGAGGATCTCTGGCGCGTGGCCGGACGCAACTTGCACGCAGACGTGGACCTGCTAGAACTCAACCCATTTTATCGTATTCTCTTTCAAGATGGGCAGCACTTCGACTACTGGGGGAAAGCGAGCCAGGATGAAGAGGAAATTGCCCGCTTTGAGCCGCGTGATGTGGCAGGCTACCGCTCGTTCCTGGCCGAAACGCAACACATTTATGAGCGCGCGTTTGTGGATCTGGCTGGACAGCCGTTTCTTTCACCAGGTAGCATGCTGCGCGTGGCTCCAGAGCTGTTGCGCGTGGGAGCGCACAAGAGCGTCTATACGTTTGCCTCGCGTCACTTTCGCCATCCCTCGCTACGCATGGTCTTCTCGTTCCACCCACTCTTTATCGGAGGCAATCCCTTTCGAGCGTCCGCGATTTACAGTATCGTGCCCTATCTGGAGCGACTGGGAGGCGTCACTTTTGCACGCGGTGGCATGTATACGCTGATCGAGGCAATGGAAAAACTCTTCTGCTCATTGGGAGGTGATCTCCGTTGTGGAACTCCGGTGGAGGAGATCCTGCTTAATAACCGCCGGGTAGTTGGGGTGCGCCTGCAAGATGAGACCGTCGTCGTCGCTGAAAGCATCGTGGCGAATAGCGATGTCGCCCATACCTACCTGCATCTCTTGCCAGAACAGCAGCGGCCTCGCCTGCTCAGTGAACGACTGAAGCAGTATCGCTACTCGATGAGCTGTTTCTTGCTGTATTTGGGACTGAATCGGCAGTATCCACAGTTGCGCCACCACACCGTCATCATGCCCCAGCAGTATCGGCGTCTGATCTCTGAGATCTTTGACGGCCAGGGTTTACCCGCTGACCTGGCGCTTTATGTGCATACACCCACGCGTACTGACCCAACGCTGGCTCCTCCAGGATGCGAGAGCCTCTATGTGCTGGCGCCCGTGCCCAACCTGGCTCACGGGATTGATTGGACACGCGAGGCCCAGGCCTTTCGCGACAGGATCGTCTCTTTTCTGGAGAAGGAGATGGGATTGGAAGGATTAGCGCAGAGCATTGTTGTCGAACACCAGTTCACTCCGCTCGATTTCGCCTCCGAACTGCGCAGCCACCTGGGCGCGGCATTCTCCATCGAGCCGACGCTAACCCAATCGGCCTATTTCCGCCCGCACAATCGGTCCAGCGCTATCGAAGGGCTGTACTTTGTCGGCGCTGGCACCCATCCTGGGGCAGGCATTCCAGGCGTGTTGCTATCTGCCGACCTGACCAGCCGCCTGGTTCTACAAGATGTCGCGCGCGTGGTCACAAGGTAATTTGAGGAGAAGGCCACCTGGATGGTACAATTGCCATAAGATCATAGACACTATCAAACGAGAGGAAACAGTTATGTCCGAGCAGCAGCATCCATTTCTCCAACAAGGGGATATCATCCCGGCCTTCTCGTTGCCGGGCGCGGACGGGATGCCACATAGTCCGTGGGACTATAAACAGCGCGAACATCTTGTGATTGTTCTGCTGAATAGCACGGACACACATGAAGAGCGTGGGGTACTGAAAGAATTGAAACAGCAGTATAGCGCGCTCAGGGAAGAGTATTGTGCGGTACTGGCAGTGACGGCTCAGGCAGTCATCAAGAATTTGGACGCGCAGGAGGAGCTGCAACTGCCGTTCCCCCTGCTGGCCGACCCGCGTGGCGAGGTGATCGCGCGTTATACCCATTGGGATGGTTCAGCGCGACAGGCCCAACCAGGTATGATCCTGGCAAATCGCTATGGGGCCTTGTATGAACAATGGATTGTAGAGCACGAGGCACAACTGCCTCCCATTGAAACCTTGTTGAAAGATTTACAGTACCTCAACACACTATGTACCCCGTAAAACCATCTTGCAGTATCGATTGCAATGATGCAAAAAACAAGCTGCTTCTTTCAGTGCTGAAACAGGCTCGCGCCGTCGCGAGAGAACAAAAAATGTGGCTATCCGGCCACAGAGGACTGCTTACGCGAATTTCTGGCTATTTTAGCGGCCCGGATTCGCAAATTTCATCGTCCTTAATCGTGACGACTAGTACAGGTAGAGTAAGAGAGAGGTCGCTGATCGCAAAACAGTGTCTTCCTTCATCTGTGATGCAACCCACGATCCTGGGTATGCTGCTCTAGCTTCCCTGTTACTTTGTCCATGATTAAGACAGAAAGGGAAGCACCTGCTATGCGCTTAGATGATAAGAGGAGTGATATGAAGGAAGCAGATCCACAGAACTGGTCATTAGACACGTTATTTGTACATGGCGGGGAATATATTCGTCCGATGAACAAGACAGGCGCGCCAACTATTCAGCCTATTTATACCAGCACAACCTATCTCCATAGCGATGTGGAGAGACTGGATCAGGCTTTCGATGAGAACTCGGAAGGCGCGCAGTCTTTCGTGTACGCGCGCCACGGCAATCCCAATACGCACGCGCTAGAACATGTACTGACAAAGGCCGAGCATGGCGTAGGCGCGGTGGTCATGAGTTCAGGCATGGCGGCGATCCAGGGCGCTTTGATCGCGGCTGGCCTTGTTCCGGGCACCAAGATTCTGGCGGCTCAGGATCTTTATGGCGCGACGGCTGGCCTCTTGCGCACGGTCTTCGCACCAGGCGGCGTCAATGTGGTTTTCAAAGATCTCTGCTGTCCCAACGCGGGCGAGATTATCCGCGAGGAAGAGCCGGATGTGGTCTTTGTGGAAACGATCTCCAATCCGCTGGTGAAGGTCATCGACCTGGACGCGATCAGCGCGGCTGCCAGAGAGGTTGACGCCTTCTCGATTATCGATAGCACCTTCGCCACACCCTATCTCATCCAGCCGCTCTTACATGGCTTCGATGTGGTGGTACATAGCGCGACCAAATATATCAGTGGGCACGGAGATAGCACGGCTGGCGTGGCGATCAGCAATAAAAATAGCTTCCTTCAGCAGATGCGCTCCTACTCGACACTGCTCGGTGCGATGCTGGGTCCATTTGAATCGTACCTGGCCATGCGCGGACTGAAAACGCTGGCCCTGCGCATGGAACGCCACTGCGCCAACGCCATGCACGTGGCGCATTTTTTGAGCGAGCATCCAGCGATTGAGCGTGTCTATTATCCTGGCCTGGAGTGCCATCCCCAGCATTGTCTGGCCAGCCGCCTCTTGAAAAAGGGGCTGTATGGCGGCCTGCTCTCGTTCGAATTGCGGGCGCAAAATAAAGAGGCTGCCTTCCGCTTTATGGATGAGCTGCGCCTCTGTCTGCCTGTCACAACGCTGGGCGATATTCATTCGCAGGTGAGCTACCCCATGATGTCTTCGCATCGCGGCCTGTCTCTGGAAGAGCAGCAGCGCTATGGCATCAGCGAAGGCTGCATTCGCCTCTCGGTGGGCATCGAGGACGCGGGCGATATCATCGAGGATCTGGATCAGGCCCTTCACGCTCTTTAGCCATAGAATGGAGAAGCGAGGCCAACAGCTTGATTTACAGTGCCATTGGCCTCGCTTCTCCATATTGACATCTTTTACTGCGTATGTCTGACAAACTTGCCAGGGGTGATATCTTTGGCCGTGCTCCCCTCTGACGAGCTCATGACGTAGAGCATGGCGGCGGAGGGATCGACAACCAGATCATTGGTAATGCCGCGCACACCCTCAAATTTTTTCGTAATCTCGCTTGCGGCGGCCTTTTGCTGGGCGTTGTGGACAAAACCGTTGAGGCGCACGACACCAAGCTCAGGATAGACGCCGATGGGCAACTCGTGGGTGCGCGCATCCTGGCCAAGTGCGCGGGCAATATCGTTCGCCAGCATGTCGTCTCCCACCAGGTTATTTTTGATCTCCAGCAAACCCTCGACTCCCGCTACCTGGTCCCGCGCCAGGTCGCTACGCAGGCTACTGGAGATATTACCATCCATGTAGAGCACGCTATCAAGCACACGCAGGTTCATGCCCTTGAGATCGATATGCAAGAAGCCCAGGTCAAAGACGATCTGATCCACCTCCTGCTGCAATTCACTGTCAGGGCGATACGGCGGTAGAGACTTGAGAAACACCGCATCCGCTGAAATGCTGATCTGGTCAGGAGCGAGTGCCTCTACGTATTGTGCGCGTAGCAAGGTCGAGCGACCCGGCACGAGATTGTGCGCGACAATATAGGCCAGTTCGCCACTGCCGGGCTGCGTTGCCACCAGTGCCAGCGTACCGGCGCCCGTAGCACCCTTGACCGTTGTGCGCGGATCGAGCACGATGCCGGATGCTGTCGGGCTGGCAGATGCGGCGAGTTCCGCCGAAGTGCATGTGAGCCGGATACCATCGCCTGTCGCCTGTCTGACCATCTCAAAAGGGGCATAGACGGTTTTGCCAAAGAGACGCCCCCGTTTGACCGCGAGATGCGTCAAACGCCTGCTGGGAGCATCAAACACCATATGCGTTAAAACACCATCCTGACCATCGGTGCAAAAGACTTTCGCGCCAAAATGAAACGTCAGCATGGCGGAGATTGGAGCATTTTTACTCATACTATCACCCTCAAAAGCAGGCTCTTGCGAGCCTATATCTGTATCTATTCACGCTAGAGTGTAGCACGCGCTTGAGAGGAGACGCAAGCGAACAGTACTGGCTTTCCACCCCGCTCGCTTGCGCCTCTGCACACTGCTCGCCACGCCAGGTTAGATTCGTAAATGATCATGGGAGCTGTTTTGTAGTGCGCAATACTTCAACCAGGTGCGCAAAGCCTATGCGCTCGGATAGATCACGCATCTGGCGGAAGCCGACGCCGTAGATGGGATCGGTCTCGCGCTCAAGGCTCTCCACCCGATACCGTCCTTCCGGGGTGGGCAGGCCTGCGTAGTAGCGATAGGAGAGCAGTTGGCAAAATCCCTCTTCGGCCCATAGTGGCAGATTCTCGATCCCATGCACGGTTAGCCAGACGTGGCCCAGTTCATGCAGCACGACGCCTGCGAAGAGCAGGGCCGGCATGCCCTGTAAGACCGCCACGCCCTCGATGCGCTTCTCGATGATCTGGCCATTTTGTATTCTGGTCGTGGCAAGCGTGATGCCCAACGGATGATTCGGGGAACGACCCTGAAACAACGTGACTAACTTCGCGCGTGTACATAGTTCCAGGCGCAACGGGAGCTGATTAAAGCGAAAACTCTGCTGACCGATCCACTGTTTGCACTGACTGAACAGTGGTTGCGCCTGCTCAGCGGTCTCGATAGCTGTGGAGCAGCACACGGCGCAGCGCAGACTGTCATACGCCCGCCAACCGTCCTGTTGCTGCTGAGGCGGGATCAGGCGACTACAGAAGGAGCAGTGTGGGTACTGCTCCTCGTGTTCGGGACAAAAAATCTCGCCCCAGCTATCGATCATATATTTGCCGGTCAGTGGCTTCTGGCAATAGACGCAACGAGGCGCGATATGCTCGCGAAAGCAGGTGGTGTGATACGAGCGCCCATCGCGTTCCATATACGATCCCTCAATGGGTTGGCCGCAAAACGCGCAGCGCGGTGCCTGGTAGGTCTGATAGCACGCTTTGTGGTACGGTTTTCCATTTTTGCCGAGCAGGAAGCTCGCGTCGCCCAGCGGCTGACCGCACCCGGCACAGAGAAAATGCTCCGGGTGCCAGATCTCCCCCAACGCCTGGATATACTCACCCCGCACAGGTTGACCGCAATAGCTGCAGCGCGGCATCAGTTCGCCCCCCTCATTCCTTTCAGGCTTGCCAGTACGATTACTCTACCTCTAACAACACATCGCCATCATCGACAAAATCCCCCGCGTTGACCTTGATGGTGCGCACCACGCCACCAGCCGTGGCCTGCACGGGGATCTGCATCTTCATCGACTCCAGCATAACAACATCCTGGTCTACCGCGACGGTTTCGCCTGGCTGCACCAGGAATTCCAGCACCAACCCGGCCATATTTGTACGAATCTGTTTCATGATACGATGAATTCCTTTCTCTTTGTGCAGCTTAGACAGGATAAATAGGATTACGCCTCTCAGAGAAATGCATCTCTTTGGTAGTATAGACGCTGTAACGGGCGATCAGCTCGTCGCGCAGGGATTCAAAAGGCGTGATAGTATCGATAATCAGTTCTGAGGCCAGGCGGAAGATATCGATATCCTCGGCGTAATGGGCCTCCATTTCTTTGCGGAACGGCTCACGCTGTTCTTCTGGCAGGGCGGCGAGCTGATTGGCAAAGACAGCATTGATGGCAGCCTCTGGTCCCATGACGGCGATCTGCGCGGTGGGCAGAGCGATCACCGCATCGGTGCCAAAGGCTGGTCCAGCCATCGCGTAGAGGCCCGCGCCATAACATTTGCGCACGATCACCGAGACTTTGGGCACCACGGCCTGTGAGACGGCGGCGATAAATTTAGCCCCGTGACGAATAATCCCGGAACGCTCAACCGCCGAGCCAATCATAAAGCCTGAGACATCGGACAGGAAGAGTAGGGGAATGTTAAAGGCGTTGCAGGTGTTGATGAAGCGCGTGGCCTTGTCCGAGGAGTCGGTAAAGATCACGCCGCCCTTCACACGCGGCTGATTGGCCACGATGCCAACGACGCGCCCACCCAGGCGCGCATAGCCGATGATGAGTTCCGGGGCAAAGAGCTTCTTAACCTCCAGAAAGCTGCCGCCATCGATCAACGCGTCGATAAACTCGTACATGTTGAAAGGCTTGCTCTGAGCTTCGGGGACGATCTCGCGCAGGGGACGCGTGCTGGCTGGGGGCAGTGTTTCGCCGTCGGCTGGTCTGCTCAGATAGTTTTGCGGCATATAGCGCAGATAGTCGCGTGTGAGCTGGAGCGCCTCTTCCTCGCTCTGCACCAGGAAATCGCCCAGACCTGAAACGGTACAGTGCATGCGCGCGCCACCCATTTCGTCCAGCGTGACCTTCTCGCGTGTGACCATCTCGGCCATGCGTGGCGAACCCAGATAGGCACTGGAATTGCCCTCAACCATAATCGCGATATCGGCGAAGGCTGGCGTGTAGGCCGCACCAGCTGGCGAGGGACCGAACATCAGCGCGATCTGCGGCACCATCCCCGACATCTTCACCTGGTTGTAGAAAGTACGTCCACCGTGGTTGCGTCCCGGAAAAATACGAATCTGGTCGGTAATGCGCGCACCCGCCGAATCGATCAAATAGAGCATCGGGATACGCATCTGCATGGCCAGATCTTGAATACGCAGGCTCTTCTGCACCGACTTCTCGCCCGCGCTCCCGGCCTTGACCGTTGAGTCCGAAGCACTGAAGGCCACCGGACGCCCATGAATACGCCCGATACCTGTAATCGAGCCATCGGCAGGCAGGTCGGGCTTCTGGCATTCCGCGAACATCCCCTCTTCAAACTCGATCTTGCCATCGTCGAGCAAGAGCTTCAGACGATCCCGCGCGAAAAGCTTCTTCTGCTCACGATTGCGCGCGTGATATTTCTCTGCTCCACCTTGTTTGATGTGCTCAATCTGTTCAGCCAAACGCTGATTCTTGTCCATAAGCAATGACCCATCCTTTTCCCATAAATGTGGATGTGAAACGGAGTTGGCGGTGTCACCCAGGCACATCATGTCACCTGGAATGTACTTTTCTATAGTACCACCTTTCGACCCAATACGATACAGGGCGCAGGCTCCCGCCTGGCCTCTTCTTCCCCAGGCGTGCAATATCCCATTCCGAGCCATTCCAGTGCTCGATCAGTGGATGTGCCAGGCCCTCGTTATCGGCGAACTGCCCGACAACTCAGGCATCATCTGGAGGCGTCGAGAGGGTCGCTATCCGAGCAATGGAGGGGTCTTATTCCTCCAGATACCACCATTCATACTCGATGCCTGTGCGCTGACTTCCATAGTCTTGCAAGAGCGGGCGCAAGGCTTGACAGCGCACACAATGCCATCCATAATAGGGTCACAAATTATGGTATAGACATCTACTGGTCTATATCATTTGACGACAGAGGCTATTGTTCAATCCAATAAGGAGGATGGAACCATGCAGAGTTCAACAACGCGGCGTCAATTTCTCGCAGAGGGTGGGAAAGTCGCCCTGGGTGCGAGCGCATTGGGGGCGTTTTTAGCGGCCTGTGGTGGAAGCCCAACGACAGGTGGGAATCCGTCGATAAAGCTCGATTATTGGGCGCTGGGATATGAGGCAAAGGGAGCAAATGCCACCGGCAAGGTAACTGATGCGGCGGTGGCAATGTTTCACAATGCTCATAAGAACATCACGATCAATGTGACGGGCTACGCTGGCGATGTACCAAGCTTCACCAAGTTGACCCAGGCGGTGCAGTCAGGCTCAGGCGTCGACGTCTTCCGCGTCCCGTCTGATAATCTCTCGCTTTTAACAAAACAGAATCTAGCTGCACCTATCGACGCGTATATGACGGCGGATGATAAGGCGGACATCTACCCCGACCTGCTGGCGGCTGTGGCCACCAATGGTCAGCATTACGCGTGGCCGCTGTGGGTACCCCCGATTGGTATGTACCTCAATCTCGATATTTTTGCTGAGCGCGGGGTCGATCCACCCTCAGACGATTGGACCTATGAGCAGTTTGTCGAGATTGCCCAAAAGCTGACCTTTACGCGCAGCAATGGCGAGAAAGTCTACGGCTTTACCGGTATCGTCGATCCCTTTACCGTCAATCTCTGGCCTATCATGATGAGTGATGGGGCGTTGCCAGTAACTCAGGATAGTTCCGGCAAGTGGAGCTATACCCTCAACACCGAGAAGGGGATCAGTGGCCTCCAAAAACTGGTGGATCTGGCACACAAGTATCATGTGACACCGCCTGATTTTGGCGCGCAGGCCTCGGCTGACGTGGCAAGCGGTTTTAGCACGCGTAAAACCTACGCCATGTATAGCTCCT
Organism: uncultured Ktedonobacteraceae bacterium; assembly: GCA_964250225.1. GTDB lineage: Bacteria > Chloroflexota > Ktedonobacteria > Ktedonobacterales > Ktedonobacteraceae > Paraktedonobacter. Next base: position 57,917 of record CAXUEY010000010.1, read on the forward strand.
ACAGCGGCGATTCGGCTGGCTACGCCGCCATGAAGATGAATTTCACGGTCAAAGCCATGCCCATCGGTGGACTGGGAAAACATGTGACGAGCGGAGGTATCGGACTGATCGCAGTGGCGCAAAACCAGGATGCTGATCGCGTCAAGGCTTCGATGGATCTGGCTCGCTACCTCACCAGCGCCCAGGTCAGCCGCGACGTGCCTAAATACTACACGGCACCGGGCGCGCGCAAGTCGGTGCAGGTCAGTACTCCAACCAGCCTGTTCTCACCGTTTGTATCGAGTATCTGGCTCCCACCCAATATCTCCGGCTGGCCGCAGGTGCGCAATGTGTTGCACCCCAACCTGCAAAAAGCCGTGCTAGGCCAGATGTCCGCCAGCGACGCTCTCAATACGCCGGCCAGCGATATCAACAACCTCCTGAGCGGCAACGCCTAAGGCGAGCGCCCTGTGTCAGTCACGATGGATGAGCGAGAGTTACTCGCTCATCCATCACTACCATTAGAGTAGCCTCCATCTGTCTTCTTTCTGAACCAACGCTTCGTAATAGTAGGGTAAGCAAAATTCCTCAACAAGGATGGAAATGAGACACCAGCCATGATTAAGCATCCTGCATTTACTGTTGAAGCATGGAAAATCCATGAGACCGAACTTCATCTCGATATTTTGGCGCAAACGGAGTCTGTGTTTGCCCTCTCGAATGGACATATTGGCTTGCGAGGCAATCTCGATGAAGGAGAACCCTACGGACTACCCGGCACCTATTTGAATTCCGTCTACGAGCTACGCACACTGCCCTACGCGGAAGGGGGATACGGCTATCCTGAGTCTGGGCAGACCGTCATCAATGTTACCAATGGCAAACTTATTCACCTGCTTGTCGATGATGAGCCATTTGATGTGCGCTACGGCGAGATCCAGAGCCACGAGCGGGAATTGGACTTCCACGACGGGGTTCTGCGCCGCCATGTCCACTGGACCTCACCTGCCGGGCGCTCGATCAAGGTCTCTTCGACGCGCCTGGTCTCGTTTACTCAGCGGGCTATTGCGGCCATTAGTTACGAAGTAGAGGCGCTCGATGAGCCAGTGCGCGTGGTTTTGCAGTCAGAACTGGTTCCCAACGAGGTCATGCCAGACGCCGACAGAGATCCGCGCGCGGGCGTCGTCTCTACAGAAGCGCTGGAGTGTGAAGAGCACCAGGCTCACGAGGCCTTTGGACTGATGGTCCATCATACCCACGCCAGCGGCCTGCGCATCGGGGCCGCGATGGACCATCATATCGAGGGGCCAGCCGAGACAGTAGTCGAATCGGAAAGCTCTCCTACGGTGACGCGTGTCTCCATCATCGCCCGGTTGAAGCCGGGCGAGCGGGTGCGGCTCGTCAAGTTTCTGGCCTATGGCTGGTCGGCTCAACGCTCGCAGCCAGCCGTCCATGATCAGGTCGAGGCCGCGCTATCTGCCGCCCGCAAGACCGGCTGGGAGGGCCTGCTTGCCGAACAACGTGAGTACATGGACACCTTCTGGAAAGGTGCAGATGTCACCCTGGAAGGTGATACGGAGATCCAACAAGCGGTGCGTTTCGCTCTCTTCCATGTCCTGCAAGCCGGGGCCCGTGGGGAGCGCCGACCCATTCCGGCCAAAGGGCTGACCGGTCCGGGCTACGACGGTCATACCTTCTGGGACACCGAAATCTTCGTGCTCCCCTTGCTCACCCTCACGCTGCCCGCCGCTGCCGCCGACGCCCTGCGCTGGCGCCACTCGATTCTCGACCAGGCGCGCAAACATGCCAGCGAACTCGGACTACAAGGAGCTGCCTTCCCCTGGCGCACTATTCATGGCGAAGAGTGTTCGAGTTACTGGCCCGCAGGTACAGCCGCGTTCCACATCAATGCGGACATCGCCTACGCTGCGGCCCGCTATATCGAGAGCACCAACGATAGCGCATTCGAGGAGGGGGTCGGCCTTGAGTTGTTCGTCGAAACGGCCAGGTTGTGGCTTTCACTCGGCTACTACGACACTGCCACAGGCCACTTCCGCATCGATGGAGTCACCGGACCCGATGAGTATAGTGCGCTGGCTGATAACAATGTCTATACCAATCTGATGGCGCGCCACAACCTGCTGTGCGCAGCCGATGTGGTGAAGCGCCATCCTCGCGCGGCTCGCGCGTTTGGTGTGAAGAAGAACGAGGCTGCGCGTTGGCGCAAAGCGGCCGAGAAAATGCTCATTCCGTATGACAAGCGCCTGAGAGTAACACCGCAAGACGAGTCCTTTATCGAGCACGAGAAATGGGATTTCGCCGACACCAGCTCGGACGACTATCCCTTGTTGCTCCATTTTCCCTACTTTGATCTCTATCGTAAACAGGTCGTCAAACAGGCCGACCTTGTGCTGGCGATGCAACTCCACAGTGAGGCTTTCACGCGAGCACAGAAGGTACGCAACTTCGCATACTATGAGCCACTTACGGTACGCGACTCCTCACTTTCGGCGGCAACCCAGGCGGTCATAGCTGCCGAAGTGGGCCAGATGGGACTGGCCTACGACTATCTGGGCGAGGCCGCGCTGATGGATATCGGTGATCTGGAGCACAACACGCGCGATGGGCTGCACCTGGCCTCCCTGGCGGGAACGTGGATGGCGTTGGTCGTGGGCTTTGGCGGGCTACGTCCGTACAACGGCTCGCTCTCCTTCGCACCTCGCCTGCCAGATGGAATTACACGGCTCGACTTTCGCATTCTGTTCCGTGAGTGTCGTCTGCGCATCGAGGTCACGGCGAAGGCGGCAACCTACCATCTGCTCGAAGGCAAGACACTGAAGATCTGGCATCATGGGACTGAAATACCCCTCGCGAAGGGGAAAGCGGTCACGCAAGCTATTCCAAGCGTAAAGACCGGCCCTCGGCCTTCCCAGCCACCCGGACGTGTGCCAGCTCCTCGCGGTACGCACCACGCAAAATGATGCCTCCCCGCTGCTTAAAAGAGGCGCACAAGCTCGCGTTTACAGCGCCTCTTGGCAGCTAAGCGCGATCATAGGGATGAATACTATTCACAAGACATGTTTTTGCTGAGGGCAAAGCAAAAACGTCACCCATACATACAGTGCAACATTGTTACACATTTGTCATCCCTCTATCTCAACAAAGGCACAAGTTCCGATGACAATCGGGCTACCTCTTACGTTTTCGATTTGAACTATGGTATACTACATACAGAGAGAGAGTTTTAACACGTAGTTCAAAGGGAGGGGCAACACTATGCAGATGTCAGATATGCCAGATGACCTCTTTTCCATCTCCCGTGAACAGGTGACCACCGCCTATCTCGACGCGATCCGCTTGATCGACACACGCGTGACGCCTTTCCTGGGTAAAGCAACCACGCGCGTGCTGGTCCAGGTGGCGGCGCGACGAATGGCGCCCATCTATCCATTCCTGGCTCTTTTAGAGAAAATACCATATACTGAGGTGGTACCCTCCATTATCAATGAGCAGTGCCACGCCTCAGCAGAAGAGTTGCATACGGGGCTGCACGCCTTGTTACAGGAATGTTTTAAAGGTCTCAAAGAGCTCACGGGAGATCTGATCGAACCACCGCTGCACGAAGAAGTGACGCGCCAGCTAGGGGAAATGCCCTGGTAAGAGAGATGGAGGCAAACGTGCAACCAGAACCTCAGTCCACTGTAAGCGCGTATAACTCCGTATATCGGCCCGATGGAGATCGCCTGGCGCGTTTGCGCCAGGAGATGGAATTCCTCAATACAATGGGCAAACGCTTCGTCGCAGCGTTGGACCGCTTCCAGGTCCATCGCGCACTCCTGGCTACTCTTCAGGAACTCTATAGCTTCTCCGCCTGCTCAATCCTCTTGCGCGGCACCGGCTACGAACTCTCGATTATCCCGCGCTACCCGCTGAACACGCCTTTCCTGGAGGCGATGCTCGACAATATCACGCGCGCAGCCAACGCCATTGGCTTTCCCAATGTGGACTCAGAAGACCTGGCTATCGCGGCCTACCTGGACGCGCCAGACGATCTGACTCCGCTTGATCCCGCTCACCATACTACACCAACCACTATTGGGGATTTCCTCAATATCCCTTTAACAGTGGAGAACCGCATCATTGGCATTCTCAGCCTGTTTGATGAACGCGAGCAGGCCTTTGATGCCGATCTTCTCCAGTTGACCACGATGATCGCCGATTACGCGGCGGTGGCCCTGGAAAATGTGCGCCTGCGCGAAAGCGAGATGGACCTCTGGCACAAGGCCGAGATGGAACGCCATCGTCTGGAACGCATCCTGAGCAGCATGGCTGAGGCGCTGGTCATCACCGATCATCAGGGCCAGGTGAACCTCCTCAATCAATCGGCGCGGCAGTTGTTCAACCAGGCCCAGGTTGAGATCAGTGCAGAAGAGCATATCGCCCTGCGCAAACTGGTGAAGAGCACGGAGAACGCGTGGCTGGGCGAGCTGGCGGACCTCGTAGACCACGCGCTGGCGGGCCAGACGATCTTTAATCAGGAACTGCACGCGGGCATTAGCGGCGATGCAATCCCGCTGACCCTGAGCGTCAGCGCGGCTCCTCTCCATGATGCCGGACAGACGCCGATTGGCGTAGTTACCGTCCTGAACGATATTACTGCTACCAAACAGATTGAGAAACTCAAGGATGAGTTCGTCTCGGTGGTTTCGCACGAGCTACGTACCCCACTCACCGCCATTAAAGGCTACACGCAGCACCTGATGCGCCGACTGGAGCGACGGGTGCGCGAACAACGTCAGGCAGCAGGGCTGGAGCCGTTGCCTAAGGAGCCACCCGAAAGCTACGATCTGCGCAGTTTGCAGATTGTGCAGAGCCAGAGCGAACAGTTAGAGCGCCTGGTCAACGACCTGCTCGACCTCTCGCGCGTCCAATGGGGCGAACTAAACTTGCAGTACAGCAGCTTCCACCTGGCCGATGTGCTGATCGAACGCGCGCAGTTAGCCCAGGTGAGTGCCGAGACTCACAAGATTACCCTGGACATCCTGGCACAGGACAGCCGGATCGTCGCCGACAAACTGCGTGTCAGTCAGGTCGTTGGCAATATTCTGGACAACGCCATCCGCTTCTCACCGCAGGGACGCGAGGTAAAAATAGAACTGCAAGCGGAGGGTAGCGAGTACCTGGTGAGCATCACCGACCAGGGCATCGGGGTCAACCCGGCCTATATCGACCATATCTTTGAGCGCTTCTATCGCGTGCGCAATACCACCAGCCGCCAGTATTCGGGCATCGGACTGGGCCTCTACGTCGCCAAAGCCATCGTCGAGGCACACGGTGGACACATCTGGGTTGCCAGCAACGAAGGATTGGGCAGCACTTTCTCCTTCACCCTACCCCACGCACCTGATACAACCCTGCTTCAGCTCTCGTGATGATTGCCCGGTCATGGATGGTAGGGTTTCCCTTACAGCGCCTGCAACAATTCGCTAGGATTAGAGCTAAAATGCTCGCGCAGATAGGAGCGACCAAAGGGTGTAAAATGGATCGAGGCGCAGCTTGCGCGTAAAGACTGAATATTGCGTAAGATACGCGCCTCACCCCAAAGCGGGTAACGCAGGTCACGCAGGGCATGAATCCAGTTGCCCAGATTACTAATCAGGATGCCCAGCACGAGCGCGAAAAGGATGGTCGGGGCGTTATGTGGCAGTACAAGGGGGCTGGGCAGGCCAGTAAAGAGGCCAAAATAGAGCACGCAGCCAGAGACAAGCGCTGGCAGGATCGCGTTCAACACAATAAAACGCGTCGAGGGTTCATAGAGAAAGAGGGTAGAGATGCCCAGTGGCCCGATAGACCAGCCAATCAGCGGATCATTGCGCAAGGCTTTGAGCAATAATTTGGTACATTCGACGAGTCCTAACCAGAGTATTACGAAACCAACAAGGCCGAAAAGATTGGTGATATGCATATGCACGTTGCCTGTCGATGTACCTGGCATGCGTCCCTCCTGCCTGAAATTTGGGATGTGGTCAGACGATTTGCCCACTGATTACATTGTAGTTCCTACAGGTATCCATTCTAACACACGGGCAAGAACAGGGCAATTATGAGATAAGACGCGTGAGAACGTTAGGCTTTCAGTGAACGTTCACAATGCTCATTTTTCGATAGCCTACAAGTTACGCTAATCTATCAAGGTTATGGCACAGTTTTTCTTCGCTCGCAGCGCCCAACGAAGACAACCAACACCATTCACAGAGACGCTTGTTCTTGCCAACCATCGGCGCCCACCAGTGGCACAAACAGGCAACCGCCCAGGTTCTCAATCTCCGGCTGGCCACGTGTGCGGCGAATAGCCAGCAAATCTTGATGCTCGCGCGTCCCAACTGGCACGACCAGAACGCCACCGTAGACCAGTTGCAGGAGCAAGCGGTCCGGGATAATCGGCGAGGCAGCCGTGACCAGGATACGATCATAGGGAGCCTCAGCGGGCCAGCCCAGTGAACCATCCCCTACATAGATTGAAACGTTCTCCATCTCCAATTTTTGCAGACGGGCCGCAGCCTGATAAGCCAGCTGTACATAGCGTTCAAGTGAATACACATGGGAGCATAAACGAGCGAGAATAGCAGTCTGGTAGCCAGAGCCAGTGCCAATCTCCAGCACCCGCTCAGATCCCCCCAGGCGGAGCGCCTGAGTCATCACCGCAACCATCAACGGCTGAGAAATGGTCTGCCCCAAACCGATGCCCAGAGCGCGGTCCTCATACGCCACCGTTTGCAGCGAGGCTTCGACAAATTGCTCGCGAGGGGTGAAAGCCAATGCTGAGAGCACGCGCTCATCGTACACTCCCGCGTGACGTAGCGAGGCAACTAATTGTTGATGTTTACCCTCAAATTGCTTATCCATAGCTATGCTACCCCTAGCCTCACCAACGAGCAGAGCCAGCTACAAAGTCCAGTTGAGATATACGCACAGGCCAGATCATAGAGGAAGTGTATGCAGTTTTGCGGAAATAGTCAAGCAAAGCCATATCTACTTTCTGCAAGATCTCCTGATGAGGATTACTCTGAATTTTAGCTTGAAAGCCGGAAATGTCTTGAAGCCATCCAGTTCAATAAGGGTAATCAAGAACTCTTTACCTTTTCCCAGTAAGGGAGAACTACTTTGCTTGCTGATACTTTTCCAATTCCTCATCCGACCAGATTGCCCACCTGGGTTTTGAACCGAAGCCGAACCGATCTTTCAGTTCATATTTATTGTCGAGGACATTGCCGCCAACGAAAATATTGTGGCGTTTAAATGGCTCAGGCGTATTTGAGAGCAACCATCCACGCTGAGAGGGTTGAGGGTCATAAAACCAGGGGTCCGCGAGAAAATAGTCAGACTGCTTGGTCCAGGCGGGGTTGGCGAGAGATGCCCTGATGCAAAGTTCTTCAATTGTTGCGGCGCAAATTGAAAGTGGGCGCTACTGGTTTCGAACCAGTGACCTCTTCG
>CAXUEY010000011.1:0-16380 GCA_964250225.1 uncultured Ktedonobacteraceae bacterium
GAGTAATACCGCTCGCTTGTTGACAGGACGTGTATACTAGGATATAGAGATACAAAACCAGAAATGCATGCGGATGGACGGGGATGTCTGGAACACAGTCGGCGGTGGTGGTGCGGGCGACCAGGCCGCATTGAAGCTGGGAGGGGTCTATGCTACACTAAAAACGAGCGAAAGGACGTCGAGAGAAGATGTGGTGGGATTTGATTTTGAAGCTGTTGCTGCGGGAGAGTCCACAGGATCTGCTCACGTGGGTGTTGCCGGGAGCGATCTTTGTGGGATGGCGCGAGACGCAATTTCAGAAGCGCGGACAGGGGCGCCGACGAAAACGCGTCAAGAACACGCTGTCGGCGCACGAGATCCGCGCCGATAGTCTGATGGAAGTCGTGTATCAAGGACGTCGCTATCTCATCCATGTGGAGCTGCAATCCACCAAAGATGGGGAGATCGGTTATCGGCTCTTAGGGTACAGTCATGGCGCGATTGGTCTGTACCATCTGCCGGTGCTCTCCTATGTCATCTACGTGTTGCCGGTTCCCGATCCGCCAGCCTCGCCCTATGAGTGGCCTGGCACCGGGAGCAGCCCACGAATGAGCTTCGAGTATGACAGCATCGAACTGGCCGAGCTAGCGGTAGAGGAGGTAGAGCAGAAGCAATTGGTGGGGGTCGCGCCACTGTTGCTGTTGACCAAAGGCGGGGCGACCCGTGAGGTGCTTGAACGGGCGATTATGGTGTTAGAGCAGGCACGCAAGGCAGAGGCGCTGGCTATTCTGCGCTTGCTGGCCACCCAGGTGTTTCAGAATGACCAGGAGATGGTCGCGTGGATTGAATGGAGGTTTACGACGATGCATGATTCGTGGATCGAAGAATCCCTGATGTACAAGGAACTGGTTCAAAAAGGCGAGATCAAGGGCTTTGAAAAAGGCGAGATCAAAGGCTTTGAAAAAGGGTTGCGCCAGAGCATCATGGAAGTGGTGAGGGCGCGCTTCCCTGACCTGCTGGACCTCGCGCGAAAGCGCGTGGCACGCGTTCACGGGGAGGAGCAGTTGCGCGAGATTCTGATCCGACTGGTGATCATCCCCACCGAAGGCGAGGCGCACCGCTTCTTGACGACATTGGGCGCGGGTAGGGCCTGACCTTCGGCGCGCTGGCCATGCTGGAGAAAGATCGGGCCTCTCACGCCAAAATTTGCCCTGCTGGAAACACTGGGTTATAATGCACACGTCCACTAGCAGGAAGAATTGTCCCGGCAAGTTCAGAGAGGCCCGTTGCTGGCCAGGAAATAGATACCTATGCACGAGAAAAGCATTTTTACACTGGAATATCCCAAAGTTTTAGAAAAAGTGGCCAGGGAGGCCGCGTTTTCGGCCAGCAAAACATTGGTACGGGAGCTACTCCCGACGCCCAATGTGCAGGAAGCCCGACGTCGCCAGGCCTATACAAGCGAGGCCAATCATCTGATCGATCTGCGCAATGACGCGGGCATTCAGGGCGCGCGCGATATTCGCCCGTGCCTGGAACGCGCGGCCCGCGAAGGCGTGCTCAATCCGTCCGAATTTCTGGAGGTGCAGGCGACGGTCAAAAGCACGCTTTTTGTGGCGCACATGCTGGAGAAGCTGGATGAGACGAGCTTTCCCCTGCTGCGTCAACTGGGCTACGATCTGCCGCAGCGCGCCCAGATTGCCCGACGCATCGAGGAGACGATCAGCGAGGAGGGCGAGGTGCTGGACTCGGCCAGTCCGACCCTGCGCAAAGTGCGCTTCGAGATTCGCGGGGCCAATCAGCGTTTGCAGGAACGGCTGCGCACCCTCGTTCACGAGTTTGGTCCCTCCCTGCAAGAGCCGATTGTCACGATCCGCAATGATCGCTACGTCATCCCCGTTCGCTCTGAGAGCCGGGGCGCGGTACGCGGCATCGTCCACGACCAGTCCTCCAGTGGCGCAACGGTCTTTGTCGAGCCGATGGTTGTGGTGGAGATGAATAATAAGCTGCGTCAGTTGCAGATCGAGGAACGCCAGGAGATCGAGCGTATCCTGCGCGTGCTCTCTTTAGAGGTGGGCAACGAGGCTGACGCGCTGCGCCTGGGCGTGGAACTGCTGGCGGAATTCGACCTGCACCTGGCTAAAGCGCGCTATGGTCGCCTGAACCGCTGCTCCGAGCCGATCCTGAACGATCAGGGGCGCATCGATCTGCGTAACGCGCGCCATCCGCTGCTGACCGGCAAGGTCGTGCCGACGAATTTCCATCTAGGCCGCGAGTTTTTTATGGTAGTCATCACCGGCCCCAACACCGGCGGCAAGACCGTCGCGCTCAAGACCGTGGGACTGCTAACCCTGATGGCTCAAGCGGGTCTGCCCATCCCCGTCGATGAGCACTCGGAAGTGGCGGTCTTCGACGAGGTGTTCGCTGACATTGGCGACGAACAGAGCATCGAGCAGAGCCTGAGCACTTTCTCATCGCACCTGAGCCGCATCATCGAGATTTTGCGCGAGATCGAGGAGAGCCTGACCCGCGAGACGCCCGATATTCATGGCCGCCTGGCGGAGACGCTGATCGGCAAGCGGCAACCTATGCGCGCACTGGTGCTCTTCGACGAGCTGGGCGCGGGCACCGATCCCAGCGAAGGCTCGGCCCTGGCACGCGCCATCCTGACACACCTGCTGGAGCGCCATATCAGCACGGTAGCCACGACGCACTATTCCGAACTCAAAGCCTTCGCGCACGAGCAACCGGGCGTGGTCAACGCCTCCGTGGAGTTCGATGTCGAGACGCTCTCGCCAACCTACAAACTGAGCATCGGCCTGCCGGGACGCAGCAACGCCCTGGCCATCGCCAATCGTCTGGGCCTGGGCCAGTCCGTGATTCAGCGGGGACGCGAATTTCTGGGCAGCGCGGGCGTGCGCATGGAAAACCTGCTGGAAGGCTTGCAGTCCGAACGCAAGGCCGCCGAGGATGAACGCTTCAACCTGAGCATGGAACGCGCCGAGGTCGAGCACCAGCGCAAAGAGTTGGAGCAGATGCGCTACAAGCTGGAAGAAGAGCGTGTGCGCACCATTAATCAGGCGCGCGCCCAGGCTCAACGCGAGCTGGACGAGGCCCGCAAGCAACTGGCCAGGGTCAAAGTCGATGTGAGCCGCGTCAACCTCACCCGCGAACGGCTCAACGAAGACCGCCAGCGCGTCAACACTCTGGAGAACAAGCTCGCGCCGCTGCCAGAGCCGCGTAAACCCGCGAAAAAGCCAGAGCCAATTGAGGAGAAGATTGGGGGGCCGTTGCGCATCGGCGACACTGTGCGTGTGCTCAGCTTTGGACAAAACGCCGAACTGATTGGTCTCTCAGGTGACCATAGCGAGGCCGAGGTCAAGATGGGGTCCATGCGCTTCCGCGTGGGTGTGGACAACATCGAGCGTCTGAGCAAACGCCAGGCGGAGTCTCAGCAGGAGCGTCCTTCGCAGCCTCAGCAGCCCGCCGTGGTTGTGCCGCGCTACGAGGACCGTCCAGAGGTCGCCATGCAGATCGACATGCGTGGCTGGCGCGTCGAGGATGCGTTGATCGAACTGGATACCTATCTCAACGATGCCGTCATGGCCGGGCTGGCCGCTGTGCGCATCGTGCATGGCAAAGGCACGGGAGCCTTGCGCCAGGCTGTACGCGAACAACTCTCGCACAGCCCGCTGGTCAAGTCCTACACCTCCGCGCCCCCCCAGGACGGCGGCGACGGCGTGACGGTGGTGAAGTTTGTCGCGTAGAGGCTGGAGGGGGTTATTTCCATTCGGTGCCTTTTCGTCTCGATTGCGTCATCTCCAACGTGTCATAGAGAGGGGAGCATCTTCCCCGCTGATTGATTGGCAAAAAAACAATACACATATTTTCATGAAGGAGCAAGTATGTCTTCAATACAACGCCCTGACATCAGGCAGGGGCTTGGACGAGCAGGCCACTACGCGAAAGATACATTAGGCGGTTTCAGAACCTTTCTCTTGCGCGGCAATGTCGTCGATCTGGCCATTGGTATCGTGATTGGCGCGGCTTTTACCTCGGTTGTGAATGCCCTGGTCAAAGATATCATCACTCCGCTTGTTCCAGTCTCGCAGGGCAACCTGAGCGATGCCGTCTGGTCCCCCGGAGGAAAAATCGCGATCCATTATGGCGATTTCATTAATGCTGTGATCAGCTTCGTGATTGTCGCGGCGGTGCTCTATTTCTTTGTTGTGCGACCGGTTGCAGCTTTACTGGCACGCTATAAACCACCAGTGGTGGCGGCGCCCACGACGCGCGATTGCCCCTACTGCCTGCAAGCGATCCCGTTACAGGCCACGCGTTGCGCCTATTGCACCTCGCCCGTGCCTCCAACACAGGAACAGGCCCCTGCTCCAGTGGCTCCACAGCCAGATAACGTGCCACGAAGGAGCAACAGTTAAAGTGGCTCCCTGGGCTGCATCTTGTGAGCATAAAGAGACGTGAGAACAGTTTATTGCTGCTCTCACGTCTCTTTGCTGAGATTGACATGTTGCGTGAATCAGACGTTTGTGTCTGGGTTCGTCTTCCTGTCAATCTGCTGCTCAACCTTCCCACCTTGCTCCTGGACGTTGCCCCCGATCTCACGTGCTCCCCCTCTGGCCTCCATCTTGCGATTGCCCGTCGCACCTCCTGTTTTCCGCTGCAACTTGCCCGCAATGCGATTGAGTTTCCCCTTCAGCGTATCCTTTTGCCCCTGTGTGCGCAAATCCCTTTGATTTTCAGCCATGACCTCCGTCTCCCTCCTGTTGTGCTTTATTGTTTGAAATGGTGTGGGCGCTACCGGAATGAGAAATTCTTTCCCAGTCCCATTGGTGATACGCTTCCACATGACAAAAGGATACATCTGTACACCTCTGATGATTTGTTCTTGCTTATGTTGGGTTGGCGAGCATGGTGTGGAAGCGCTCGGCGCACTGGTCGCAGATCAGCGCGGACGGCGTGGTGCATTGGCCCTTCCCTGTAACAAAAATCCCGGCTATACTGATTGCTTATTGATAACGCTATCAAGGACAAGCATGTTGTATAGAAAATCAAACGATGCAGGAGACATGGCCATAGCAGCGGAACCAGACGATTATGCCGAGGTAGTAGAGAAACGTGCCTTCCTGAGCCAGTTTTTGCAGGAGAACGCGCCCCGTTTGCAGGGGATTATTTGCTCATATGTGGCGCGCTCAGGTCTGGCCTCTGGCAGCGCGGTCCAGGCTGTGGCGCGCGATGTCTTTCAAGATATGGCGCTCGAAGCCCTGGCCCACGCCGACCGGCTCAACCTGGAGACGCTGCCCTGGGCCTGGCTCTTAGCCATCGCGCTCAATATTCTTAAACGCAAAAAAGCTGGCGAGGCCAGACGCAACCAGCGCGAGGTGTTGCTCAGCAACCTGCTGCCCGTTTCGGACATTGCCAGCGAGTGGGATTTTCTCGACCAGCTCAGCGCGCAGTTTGCCCCAGGCCCGGAGCAGCTCGTGGAAAGCAGCGAGCAGGTGCAGGAGATCCTCGCGCTCGTCTCGGACAGCGATGCGGAAGTCCTGCGCCTGGCCATTGTGGACGGGCTGAATACCGAACAACTGGCGCGCCGACTGGATGTCAATGCAGGCGCGGCCCGCGTGCGTTTATATCGCGCTTTACGAAGATTACGCGCTGCCTGGCAGCAACGCGAGCAACAAGGGAACAGAAGATGAAGAACACGCGTGAACCATCCAACATGCAGCGGCTTCTGCGCGAATGGACCCTGGCGCGCTACACTGCTGCCCTGGAACGCGGAGACCTGGAGACACTCGCCCTGATTATGGAGCGCGCAACCCAGGATTCGATCCTGCAACTGATGATTCTGGAGATCCACGAGGTCTACCAGGATGACGATCTGTTATACATTGATGACAAGGATGATGATATGGAGATAAAAACAGGCACAGCCAATTCCACCCCCGAACCTGAGGCGCTGCCAGAGCAGCCGCGTAAATCACGCAGGCGTACCGCCTGGGTGCGCGCACTGGCAGCGGCGATACTGGTCTGCCTGCTCGGTGGTGGTTTTCTGGGAGTGCAGTACTGGCGCGCCTCGCAAACAGCCGGATCAGGCCAGAATGCCACGCTAGCGAACCTGACCAGAGCCCACGATGGGTGGTGCGTCGTCAACAGCCCACAACTAGACTCCAACAGCACCAGGCCGCAGCTCACCAACGTTTCAGGGGATGCCCCCAACGATGTCTGGGCGCTTGGTTTAGATGGCGATAGATATTCGTCGCAAAACGTCACGGAGCACTGGAACGGCCATGCCTGGTCTGTCGTGCCGCTGCCCCAGGACGCGCCTGGGAACATCGATCAGCTCAATGCCATCAGCGCAGCGGCCCCTGGCGATGCCTGGGCTGTGGGTTCTGTCTCGATCCCGCTGCCTTCCCCACCCGCTGGCACCCCGACCGGCCACAGCGAGGGAGGCGGCAATAGCGCCATCCAGCAGAACGGGGCCAGTGACCCGCGTGCGCCCCTCTCAGCGCTGGGTTCAGGCCAATCGAACGAACACGCTTTGCTTGAGCACTGGAACGGCCAGCAGTGGAGCATCGTCCCTTTCGCCAATCCCTATCCCGCCACCTGGGGCATGTCGCAATTCAGCTCCATCTCGGTGATCTCGCCCAACAACGTCTGGGCGGCTGGCTTCTTCGAGGATCGCACCGGGCTGTCTCCCGACCAGCACATTTATGGCACGAACAAACCCCTGCTTGAGCACTGGGACGGCGCACAATGGAACATCATCAGCAGCCCCGCTTTCTCTGAGCACACGGTCTTCGATGCCATAACAGGTGTTTCCGCCAACGACATGTGGATCACCAGTTCTGTCGATGAGACAGGGGTAAACAGCGGAAATGGCGGGAAAAATGGCAGTGGTGGGGGAGCAGGGCAAGGCAGCACGCTTCTGCATTGGAATGGGAGCCAATGGCAGCGTGTAGCCAGCCCGTCGCAGGTCGTGTTTAGCAAGCTCAGCGCGAACTCGGCCAACAATATTTGGGGCATTGGCTATGCTACCCAGGCCAATCATACGAGTGTTATGGTAATCGAACACTGGGACGGCACAACGTGGAGAACTGTGAACAGTCCCGATGCGCGGCCAAAGCAAAATCCAGGCGCTGATGTGAGCTTCTCCGACATCCTCGCCATCTCCCCCAACAGCGTCTGGGTGGTAGGAAGCGCCTACGATCCCAGAGAACAGGTATCCTACCAGGTTGTCGGACACTGGGATGGCCAACAGTGGCAGGTCTTCCCCCAGGACCGCAACGACGACCCCGGCCAGGTCCTGGGCATCACCTCTGTCTCAGGCAAAATCTGGGCTGTGGGAATTGCCTTCATCGGCCTGCAACAGGTTCCGCAACCGCTGATCGAGACAAGTTGTTAAGAGGAGATAAGAAAAGAGGAGGGACGGGCAGTGCGCCCATCCCTCCTCTTTTCTTATCTCCTCTAACTTTTGATGCAAGGCAAAGAAGTTACACAACTTCCCATACGCTAACTCTCCATTATTGCAGGTATGGACAAACAGTGATAAGATGTACGAGGAAATGTTCCCACAGTCCTGGCACGGTTCGGCCTTATATGCTCGTTTTTAAGGATTATAGAGAGGGCGGCTACATGGATTCACAGGGTTATGTTCAACTGAAACAGGAAATCACGCGCCGTATCGAGGCTGATCGCGCCCTGCTCGACCAGTTGCGCGCTGAAATTCGTCCTTTGCGCAACGAGGTGCGACCCATTTATCCGCGCTCAACCACCGCGCTCTCGCTCGTCGCTGCTGATGGGGGAAACAATAGCCTGCGCTTTGATCCGTTTCTTATCCATATCGTGCGCGTAGTTGATTCAAATAACCGGGAATACTGTCTTGAAGCGATTACGCCTACGACTAGCATTGATGAGCTGAGCGCCAAACAATTCAATGCCGATGGCACGCCACGGACCAGGCTGGGCGAAATGATGCGCTATTTAGGCGTGCGCGAGCTGACCGCTTTGAGCCATATGATTCGCCAAAATCCCGCTGGTCAGCCAACCAGCCTGAGTTGGGTCAAGAACTATCGCGAGCTGGTCGAGTGGGCCGCGCTCTTTTCGATTGTGCGCAAACAGGATTTTGGCACTGATACCTTGCTAGTTTGTGACGGTCTTCTGCGCAGTACCGTGTTTGCCCGCGACCTGTTCCAGACCTACCTGCGAGGCATCCACGAGGGTATTGAGCAGCAACGACAGCGCAACAAGCGTCGGCTCTATCTGGTCGGAGTGGCCAAACAGAGCCAGGTACTGGCACGCTATCGTCTGGCAATGGCGCTTGAAAATATCCTGACCACCACGTATTCCGCCTATCTACCCATTCCGCGAGAAATTGAGGAAAAAGCCTATCAATGGTCAGAATATGTGCGCGGAACCGATAGCGTGGCGGAGGGAAAGGGGCTGCATCAATTTGCCGGTGGCAAGATGTTTTTCGTCAAGTTCGGCAAGGGCACGCGTGATCCCATCTGGCCAGTGGATATTTTTTTGCCCCAGGAAGGTGAGGCCGCGCACATCTTTGGCTATATGGTGGCCGATGCTCATAATGGCTTCCCGATCCCATATTATCCGCAATGTCTGCAAAAAGCACATGAACATGCATCCCTGGTCGATTTTGATTTTGATATCTTCCAGGACCATATTTTCGCCGGCATTCGTCAGCTCCTGGCCAACGAAGCGCCTGTCTTAGACACATTCCGTCTTCAGGAACAAGATCCATCGCAACGCCGATACGAGTAAAGAAAGGCAGATAGATATTTCATGCCACATATCGAACTCTTTCCGCAAGAGAAAACTATTGGTATTTTTCGTGGCTTTCGCGACGGTGGTTTAGAATTTCACGCGGACCTCGTGCTGCCCTATCGTACCGAATTTCAGCGTATTCCTATGCATGGGCAATTTCTGTTGGTGCGCCTTGAAACAGCCGACGAAGCGGTCTTAGGGAGAATCGCCTCGTTCTCATCCGAAGGGAAATTGTCCTCTGGCTATGGTGAAGAGTTCAATTTACGGGCTTTACGCGAAAATAGAGAGATCCCGGACGATTTACGCTCCGATTATCTGAAATATCGCGTCAATATTCGCGTGCTGGGAGTGTTGCGCCATACGCGCGGTTCGATCACCTTTGTCGCCTCGCATCGCCGCCTGCCGCATGTGGGAAGTCCCGTGGCCTTTCCATCCGACCAGGTGCTGCAGGAAATCGCTGGACACAACCTTGCAGGCGCGCCGATTGGTCATTTTGCCCTGGGAGAATTCATTTATTCGCATGGTGAAAACAACCCTCATACAGCGGATTGGATGCGTATCGTCTCCCCTGAAGTGCTGGTGAAATTTCCAGTGGAGAGCCTGGTGGCGCGCCGTTCGTTTATTTTTGCGCGAGCGGGTTTTGGCAAATCCAACTTAAACAAGCTCCTCTTCAGCAAACTCTACGAAGAAACGCCGACGACCACCAAACGCGCGGGCAGGAAAGTCCCCGTGGGGACCATCATCTTTGACCCCGATGGCGAATATTTCTGGCCCGACGATAAAGGTCGCCCTGGCCTCTGTGACGTCCCCGCCTTGCAGGACAAAATTGTCGTTTTCACCCCGCGCAAAGGACCAGGCGAATTTTACAGCTCGTTTATCGCAGGAGGCATCAAATTGGATATCAGGCGCTTGAGTCCTGCGGATGTGATAAGTATTGCCCTCAATCAAGAACGCCAGGAGCAGCAAAATGTGCGCAAGTTGAAGGGCTTGAATCAGAGGAACTGGGAACGATTGGTTGACCTGATCGAGCAGGGTAAGAATCAGACTCCACTCGATGACATTACCGCGCTTCTCGGTCTGGAAAGCAAGCAGGAGGTTGAGGCGCTGGCCGCCAGAGGTAATATGACCAGCATTGTCCAGATGCTCCACGACAAAAGTAGCCAGTTTCTGGACATGCTGATCTACGCGCTGAAAGAGGGAAAGCTTTGTATTGTCGATATTTCCCAGATGCGCGGGCAGCAGGGTTTGATCCTCTCAGGGCTGATCCTGCGCCGCATCTTTGACCACAACCAGCAACAATTTACCGCCGCGATTCCTGAGACCATCCCCACGCTGGCCGTGATTGAAGAGGCGCAATCGGTGCTCAACGAAAGAGCCACCGCCTCTGAACCTTATATCGCGTGGGTCAAAGAGGGCCGCAAATACGATCTGGGGGCCTTGCTCATCACGCAACAACCGGGCAGTATTCCGCACGATATCCTGAGCCAGGGTGATAACTGGTTTATCTTCCACCTGCTCTCCACCGTTGACCTGACCAATGTTCAGCGTGCCAATGCCCATTTTAGCGCCGATATTCTCAGCGTGCTGCTCAACGAACCTATTCCCGGTCAGGGCGTCTTCTGGAGTTCCGTCGGCGGCAAACCCTATCCAGTCTCCCTGCGCGTTTTATCCTTCGAAGACATCTACGCTCCACTCGACCCTTGCTACGAGAAAGCCGCAGTCGAGACGTTTGCCCAGGTGCTCAAAGATAAATTTGCCCTGGCTCATCAGCTCAACTATATCGACGCCGGGGAGCTGCCCCGCGAAGATGAACTCATCCATCAAGAGGGCATGGATCAGGTTGATATTCTGGCCTTACACAAACGCAACGCGATAGAGGCGCTAAGGAATAATCATGACATCATGGAACGACTTCACGGATATGGTGCCACCTGGGGTCGCATTACCCATACGTTGGAAGATGCTCTTCCTGCAACACTCGAAAATAGGAATAACTTTGCATATAATTTTGTGCGTGAAGCGCTTGAACACATTTTTGGTGAAGAAAACGAGGGTTGGTATTCTTATAAACAGCCTGGGAATAACGCCAAACCGATCACTTATATAAAAGCTGGAAAGAAGGTTTGAACACAGCCACTCTCCATGCTTCCTTGACGCCCCTTCTCATCCGGTGCTATTCTGCAAGGGAGGCAGGGCGCGCTGAGGCGCCCCGCGTGGAGTACACACCAGCCATTGCTCCAGGGCGACGCAGCTATTTAGATGGATGGGGAAACAATGCGGGTAGATGATGCAGCGTCCCCGGCAGTCGAGGAGGAACAGACAATTTCATGAGCACACTAGAATCCCGTGTAGATCGCCAGGATGCTGACTATCAGGCGAATTACGCGTATTTTCAAGAACTGCTGGCACAGTTGCGCGCGAATATTGCGCAGGTGCAGCAGGGTGGTGGAGCTGCGGCTATCGCCAAACACCGCAAACGCGACAAGCTGCTGGCCCGCGAACGCATCCAGCTTTTATGCGATCCCGATACGCCATTTCTGGAACTCAGTCCCCTGGCTGCCTGGGAGATGTACGAGAACGATGCACCTTCAGCGGGTATCGTGACGGGCATCGGCGTGGTTGAAGGCCAGGAGTGCATCATCGTGGCCAACGACGCGACGGTCAAGGGCGGCACGTACTACCCGATGACGGTGAAGAAGCATTTGCGCGCCCAGGAGATTGCCGAGCAGAACCATCTGCCGTGCATTTATCTGGTCGATTCCGGCGGGGCATTTCTACCCTTGCAGGCCGATGTCTTCCCGGACCGCGAGCACTTTGGGCGCATTTTCTATAACCAGGCGCGTATGTCCAGCCAGCACATTCCACAGATCGCGGCGGTGATGGGGTCGTGTACGGCGGGTGGCGCGTATGTGCCGGCGATGAGCGACGAGACGGTGATTGTGCGCGGCAACGGCACGATTTTCCTGGGTGGGCCACCGCTGGTCAAGGCGGCGACGGGCGAAGAGGTCACTGCGGAAGAACTGGGCGGGGCCGATGTGCATTGCCGCACGTCGGGCGTGACCGACCACTACGCCCTGAACGACGAGCACGCCCTGGCCATCTGCCGCGAGATTGTGACCAACCTCAACCGGCGCAAGTATGTCCCCTGGGAAATCAGCGAGCCGCAGCCGCCGCTGTACGATCCCAGCGAGTTGTACGGGATTGTGCCGCGTGACGGGCGTAAGAGCTACGATGTGCGCGAGGTCATTGCGCGTTTAGTCGATGGCAGCAAGTTCCACGAATTCAAGGCGCTGTACGGCACGACGCTCGTGTGCGGCTTTGCACGGTTAATGGGCTACCCAGTGGGTATTATCGCCAATAACGGCATTCTCTTTTCGGAAAGCGCGCTCAAGGCCACGCACTTTATCGAACTCTGCGCGCAACGCCAGACGCCGCTGATCTTCCTGCAAAACATTACGGGCTTCATGGTCGGTAAGCAGTATGAGAACGGCGGCATTGCGAAGGACGGAGCCAAGCTGGTAATGGCGGTGGCCAACGCGCCGGTGCCGCGCTTCACGGTGATTCTCGGCGGCTCGTTTGGCGCGGGCAACTATGGGATGTGCGGACGCGCCTACTCTCCGCGCCAGCTCTGGATGTGGCCCAACGCGCGTATCTCGGTCATGGGCGGCGAACAGGCTGCCAGCGTCCTGGCCACGGTGCGTCAGGAAGGTCTGGCCGCGAAGGGCAAACACATGACGCCGCAAGAAGAGGCCGAGTTTAAACGTCCCACCCTGGAGAAGTACGAGCAAGAGGGCAATCCCTACTATAGCACGGCGCGTTTGTGGGACGATGGGATTATCGACCCCCGCGACACGCGCACCGTCCTGGCCCTGGGCATCGCGGCCTCGCTCAACGCACCGATGCCTGAGACACCGTTTGGCGTGTTTAGAATGTGATTTCCGGGTTGTTTTCCCTGAAAAAAGCGCAGTAAGCGCAAAAGGAAAGAGCAAGCATATGCCAACATACGAGACCGTTCTGGTCGCATACAGCCATAATCAGCGCATCGCCACCGTGACCATGAACCGGGGCGAGGTGCATAACGCCTTCAATAGCCAGCTCGTCAACGATCTCAAACTGGCTTTCAGCACGCTGAACAAGGATGAGAACCTGAGCGCGGTGGTGTTGACCGGCGCGGGCAAGTCGTTTAGCGCGGGAGCCGACCTGAATATGATGCAGGCTGCGGCCCAGTATAGCACGGAAGACAATCAGCAGGAGGCGCGCCAGATGGGTGGCCTCTTCGACCTGGTGAACAACTGCCACGTGCCGATTGTGGCGCGGGTGAATGGCACGGCGATGGGCGGCGGCCTGGGCCTGATCGCCGCCTGTGATATCGTCATCGCCGCCGAGACTGCGCGCCTGTCCTTTAGCGAAGTCAAACTGGGAATCGCGCCAGCGGTCATCTCGCCCGTGGTAATCAGCAAGGTCGGCTCGTCCTGGGCGCGACGACTTTTCATCACCGGAGAACGCTTCACGCCAGCCCTGGCCCGCGAGATCGGCCTGGTCCACACGGTTGTACCCCTGGCTGAACTCGACGCGACGGTGGAAAATGTGGTGCAGGAACTTCTGAGCAGCGCGCCCAGAGCCATGCGCGCCTGCAAAACCCTGGCGAAGACCGTCGGGCAGATGGCACCCATTGAAGCGCGCAACTTCACGGCTGAGACGATTGCACGGCTACGGGTAAGTGACGAAGGGCAGGAGGGTCTGAAGGCCTTTCTGGAGAAACGCAAACCGAGCTGGGTGCCGGTAAAAGAAGAGTAAATAGAGACGGTATATGTTTAAAAAAATTCTGATTGCCAATCGCGGCGAGATTGCCGCGCGCATCATGGCGACCTGCCGCGAGATGGGCATCGCGACGGTTGCAGTGTATTCGGAGGCGGACCGCGCGGCCCGGCACGTGCGCGAGGCCGACGAGTCCTACGCCATCGGTGCCGCGCCCGCAACCGAAAGCTATTTGCGCGGGGAGAAAATCATTGAGGTAGCCCGGCAGAGCGGCGCGGAGGCCATCCATCCAGGCTATGGTTTCCTTTCAGAGAACGCGGACTTTGTTGAGGCATGCGAGGCAGCGGGTCTGGTTTTTATCGGTCCACCTGCCGCGGCCATGCGCCTGATGGGTCTGAAGATCGCGGCCAAACGCCTGGCTCAATCGGTCCAAGCGCCGACGATCCCCGGCTATAACGGCGATGAACAGGATGACAAGACTTTGCTGCACGAGGCGCGCAAGATTGGTTTCCCGCTGCTCATCAAGGCTTCGGCTGGCGGCGGCGGCAAGGGCATGCGCGAGGCCCATAGCGAGGATGCCTTTCTGGGAGAACTGGCTGGCGCGAGGCGCGAGGCCCTGGCATCCTTTGGTGACGCCACGGTTCTGCTGGAACAACTGCTGGTGCGTCCTCGCCACGTGGAGATCCAGGTGCTTGGCGACACACATGGCAACCTGATCCACCTGGGCGAGCGCGAATGCTCGATCCAGCGCCGTCACCAGAAGATCATCGAGGAAAGTCCCTCGGTGGCGCTCACCCCCGAACTGCGCGCTGAAATGGGCGCGGCAGCGGTACGCATCGCAAAAGCGGCGGGTTATGTCAACGCGGGCACGATGGAATTTATGCTCGATGCCAACAAACGCTTCTATTTCCTGGAGATGAATACGCGCCTGCAAGTGGAGCATCCCGTCACCGAGTTCGTCACCGGGCTGGACCTGGTGCGCCACCAACTGCTGATCGCAGCCGGGGAGCCGCTCGCACTCAAACAGGAGCAGATTGGCCCGCGTGGGCACGCCATCGAGGTGCGTCTCTACGCCGAAGATCCAGAGCAGAGCTTCCTGCCCTCGACAGGGACCATCACGCAATTCAGCACGCCAACTGGCCCCGGTATCCGCGTCGATAGCGGCATCGCCACCGGCGACGAGATCAGCCAGTACTATGACCCGATGATCGCCAAGCTGATCGCGTCCGGTGAGAGTCGCGCCGCGACCATTGAGCGTCTGCAAACCATGCTGGCCCAAACCGTCGTCTTTGGTGTGACAACCAATCTCGCGCTTCTGCAAGCCATCGCCGCGCATCCCGCCTTTCGCGAAGGCAAAACCTTCACCAGCTTTCTAGAGGAGCATCAACTGCTGGAACCTGCCGAGACGGGCGTTGCTGCTGAAGATCTCCATGACGCGTTATGCGCGGCGGCCCTGCTCGACCTTACCGAGCTACACAAATCAGATGGTCAGGAGCGCCCCTCCAACCCCTGGCGCGTGCTGGGACCGTGGCGCACCATTGGCGAGGCGCGACGGGTCAGCTACGACCATCGGGAGCAGCGCCACCACGTCGCCATCGCCCCGCAGCCTGGGCAGACCGATGTCTGGCAGGTGCGCGTCGATGAGCAGCCCGCGGAGACCCTGGCCTACACACGCGGCCTGGACAATCTCATCCTGCTCAAACGTGACCACGAGCAGATGCATCTCTCTGTGCAGCGTCAGGAGGGCGTGACACTGGTCCATGTGCGCGGGCAGATCGTGAAACTGGTGCGTCAGCAAGCGCCGAGCGTAGATGACGCCGAGCGCGCTGGATCTGGCGGGCAGGCGCAAAAAGCCCTGACCGCGCCGATGTCCGGCACCATCGTCAAAGTGCAGGTGCAGGACGGTCAGGAGGTCGAGCAGCGCCAGGTGCTGGTCATCTTGACGGCTATGAAGATGGAGCACACCATCGCCGCCCCTCACGCAGGCAAAATCAAACGCGTCCATTACCATGAGGGAGATGTGGTCAAAGGCGGCGCGGTACTGGTTGAGATGGAATAACCACGCGCAGGGCGGACACGCGCGTGGAGGGCATGAACGGGGCCCGCCCTGGAGGTGGGGCAGCAGTATCTTTTATTTCATAAGCGAAAGGAAGAGCATAACAATGCAAGTTGGTTTTATCGGGATTGGAGTTATGGGGCGTCCGATGGCGCTCAACCTGCTCAAAGCGGGACATCATGTCACGATTTTTGCGCGTCACCCGGAGAAAGCGGAGGTGCAGGAGGTTTTGCAGGCGGGAGCAAAGCAGGCGCCCTCGCCGCGTGCTGTAGCGATGGTCTCGGAGATGGTTATCACGATGCTGCCCAATTCGCCGGAGGTTGAGGAGGTTGTGACGGGTGAACAGGGCATCCTCGCGGGCGCGCGCAAGGGGCTGATTCTCGTCGATATGAGTACCATCGCTCCGGCCACGAGTCGCGCATTGGGCGAGGCAGCGGTGGCGCGGGGCGTGCATTTGCTGGATGCCCCGGTCAGCGGCGGATCACAGGGCGCGGTCAACGGCACCCTGACCATCATGGTGGGGGGTGCGCAAGAGGTTTTCGAGCAGGCGCGTCCTGTGCTGGAGGCGATGGGGAAGAAGGAGAATATTTTCTACGTGGGCGAGCAGGGAACGGGCGACGTCGTCAAGCTCGTCAACAATATTCTGGTCGGTGCGATTGCTGCCGCGATTGCCGAGTCTTTTGTGCTGGGTGTGAAAAACGGGGTCGATGTAGAGGCAATGGCGAAAATCATCGGGGTCAGCGCCGGGGCCAGTTGGCAACTCGCCAACCAGTTCCCTCTGCGCGCCTTCA
>CAXUEY010000011.1:16390-64395 GCA_964250225.1 uncultured Ktedonobacteraceae bacterium
CAATGGCAGCTTCCAGCCGGGCTTTATGACCGATCTGTTGCACAAAGACCTGGGCCTGGCGCTGGACCTGGCGGCGGAGAACACGACGGTTGTGCCGATGACCGCCCTGGCGCGCCAGTTGTACGAGATGGCTCGCGCCGCTGGCTATGGTCGCCAGGACTACACCTCACTGCTCAAAGTGCTGGAACAGATGGCTGGCGTGGAGGTGCGTAGTTAAGCCAGATTGCAAACACCATTTTCGTGTTATACTGTCGCCATAGATGATTGGTAGACTGGCGACAGGAATAAAGCTATGCAACAACAAAGAAAACCGATGGTCTGGAGATATCTGGCTGGCGTTTTCGCGGTCTTCTGGATCATTTTCGCGATCTTTTTGATCATCGCCAACATCCCCTTTATCATTGTCACCTCAGCGCTGACCGTTGTTCTGGCGATGTCAGTGGTGGTCATTGGACTTGCCTGGGCGTATCAAAAAGGCATATGATTTGGTTTCAGGCAGGAACGCATATCAGATAGATAATTGAAGGATAAGATGATAGATGTCTGTATACTGGGCACATGTGGCATGATGCCCATGCCGGGGCGCTGGCTCTCATGTGCTCTGATACGGTGCGGCTCAAGCCTTGTTCTGGTGGATTGTGGGGAAGGCACGCAGGTGCCCTGGAAAACGTTGGGCTGGGGCTTCCGCCAGTTGGGAGCGATTTGCCTGACGCATGTACACGCCGACCATGTGGGGGGCCTGCCGGGTGTGCTCTTCATGGTCGCGCACGCGGGGAGAACGGAGCCGCTGGATATCTACGGGCCGCCCGGTACCGCATATGTGATGGAAGGGCTGCTGCGTATCGCAGCTGGCCTGCCTTTTCCCATCACCATTCACGAAATAAAGGGCGGGACGCAGTTTATGCTGCCCGGTGAGCTGCATGCCTCCTGCTGTTCCGCGGCTCATGGCATTCCCTGCCTGGCCTACCGCATGGAGCTGAAGCGCAAACCGGTCTTTTTGCCGGAACAGGCCAGGGCGCTGGGTCTACCGGTTCAGCTCTGGTCAAAGCTGCAACATGGCGAGGCCGTTGAGCACAACGGCCTGACGTTCATCCCGGAGCAAGTACTGGGCGGGGCCAGGCGCGGCCTCTCGCTGGCCATGATTACCGATACGCGTCCCACCGCGCAATTGAGCACCTTCGTAAGTGATGTGGACCTGCTGATCTGCGAGAGCATGTACGACAACCCGGAGGATCTGCCTCAAGCGCTGGCCAACGCGCATATGCTGGCTGAGGAATCGGCTAGCATCGCGCTCAAAGCGGGCGCGCACCAGCTGGTTCTCACGCATTTTAGCCCAAAGATCACAGATACACGCGTGGCAGAGCAGGCGGCCCGGCGTGTCTTCCCCAACACGCGAGCGGCGCGAGATGGCATGGTGGTTACGCTCGCCTATCCCGACTAGTGGTCAGACGCGCGTACTCGCCACCCCATCCTCTTGCGTGTAGAACCAGCCCTCGCGTCCGACTCCCCTCATGCTTTAGCTCGCCTCAGAGAGCGGACCCTTCACCGGTACCTCTTGATCGGCCAGGAAAGCGGTTGCTGCCTCCAAAGCCTCGCGGGTCGCGGCCTGCACGCGTTCTGTGGAATTGGTCTCCATCAGATGCGGACGCGCGGGCTGCTGCTTCAAATGCTCCTCGAAAAAGTCCAGCAGTTTCTTCACGTAATGAGGGCGATCCGCGAAGTAGGCCCCGCAATGATCGGCCTCTGGTACGATCCAGAGTTCCTTCGGCTCCTGAGCTGCCGCGTGGAGGAGTGGCGCATCGTGCGGGTCAACGATGCTATCCTTGCCACCATGAATGATGAGCAGTGGACGCGGCGCGAGCAGGGCCACATCGCGCAACGGCTCAACCTGGCGGAAATGGTAGCCGGCGCGCCAGCCCAGCAGATAGTCGGCCAGCCACGCAAAGGGCGCTGAGGGCATATGCAGAGCGCGACGAATGCCGTAATCTACCACACTGGCATGCGTGGCAAACGCGCTATCAGCCACAATCGCCTCAATTTCAGGTGTGTGCGCGCTGCACATAATGGCGATGGCCGCGCCCATCGAATAGCCCACCACACCCAGACGCGTGCCCGGTGCGCGCTGTTTCGCGTACTCGACCGCGCCCATAAAATCTTCCATCTCGCGATAGCCCAGGGTCACGGGTGTGCCAACCTCGGTCCCATGCCCATAATACTCAAAAGCCAGGACGTTATGTCCAGCCTTCCAGAGAAAGTGCGCGAGGCCCAGCGTATCCGCTTTGCTCGAACGATAGCCGGGGCACACCAGCAGCGTCGTCGTCGCGTCAGGATAGGGAATAAACCAGCCACTGACCTTGTGATTGCCTATGCGCGGCGGAAAGACCACCGCCTCAGCGGGCAGGTCCAGTTCAAAGGGGGTAAAGGTATAACCGCCAAAGGGAGGAAGCTTCTTAGGACGAATTAACGTTTCCACAACATAAATGGAGACACCACAGAGTAAGCTTACAGCAGCGATAGTACCACCCACGCCTCCAAAGACGAGATGTTTCAACGATGGACGGAAAAGTTTAGTTGGAAGAAGTCGCATCGCAGAACCAACCTTTCTAGCGTGTAGCAGAAAAACGAAGAACTTATTCTTCTTATTCAATAGAACGCAGACCGGGCTTGTTTTATGCCCGCGCTAAAAAAGAAACCCTTCACTTGCTATTACGTATGAAGCTGGCTCATGGTTGCTTGTTGCATCCTCCCATCGACTAACTATGCGCTCATATATAGAGAAATAGTGTTAAATCCGTTTGAGAACTGGCCGTTTTTTTTCAGAGAAAAGCATGAGCAATTTTCGCGAAAGAGCCGCCGATGATCATAGTATCAGCGGCGGACTCACGTGGCCAGAGCTATTTACGGTCTGGGCGGATGTGGGATGGGGCAAACGCCGCCCGCGAGCTGATCGCCAGCCTCCGCAGCCGCGAGGGTGATCTCATCGACATCTGTCAAAAATGTGGCGTGAAAACGGTTGACCATGTTGCTCAAGCCAACGGTCAGGCAAATATCGACAATCTGCTGCGGGCTGAAGTGTTGGGCGAGAGCAGCGTAGGTTTCATTGTCGATGGCAATATCTCTGGTCGAGCGTTGCGCGTAACGCACGATTGCCGCCTCCGACTCAGAGTAAATCCCAGTGGGCAACGGGTCATCGCCAAGATAACTGAGCTGATCTTCTGTCAGGCCGACGCTCCGACCGAGCACCGTATGGGTGGGAATTCAATAGTAGCAACTATTGACGACAGTTGCCGTTGTATAAGCCAGTTCCGCCTGTTGAGCCGTCAGGCTTCCACCACGATAGATCACCGAACCAAAGTCAGTGAACTTCTGTAATGCGCGTGGATGATTTGCCATGACGCGGTAGAGGTTAACAATGCGACCACGCTGCTGCTGAATGTGTTCTAAAGCGGTGCGTGCGTCTTCTGGTGTGGAAGGATCGCCCTCCCGTAAAATAGGAATGCGTGCCAAAGCTGCCTCCTTCTATTGGGAAACTTCTTGCCAGAGAATACCACGTTTCTGCAAAATCTCCCTGACCTGCTCGACATGCCCAAGTAGATGGCCGATCAGTCCCGGCATCCATTGCACAATCTTCATCGTGCCGAACGGGGGCACTTCCAGGTCTTTGTTGGCAATGGTCGGGTCAATAGCAGGCAGGCAGGTGTCGAGGGCGTGACGCAGGCTAGCAACGCGGTCAGCGGCCTCCTGAGCCGACGGAGGTGGCGCGCCCAGGACATCGTGCCCCAACTCCTCGCGAAACATAAAGAGGCGGGGGTCGTGACGCATGCGCTCCAGATCAGCAATCCAGAGCAGGCCGCTCAGATGGATGTGTGAGACGACCTGGGCAACCGTCCAGCCGCCATCGGGGTCAGCGCGATGGAGATCGGCATCGCTCAGGCCGCGTAACGTGGCCTCGAACGCTACCAGCCCATCATGGGCGGTGGTCACTGCGCTGGTGAGCATTTCTTCTACTTGCGATGAATGTGTATCCATAGTTTCCCTCCTTGAACAAGATGTTCTTATTTGTACGCTCTTGACATCCTCCCCATGCCTAAAAGGGCAGGGGATTCCTCACTTCACAATGAGGGCTTCCTGCTTCAATGGTACCTGCATGTGAGGCTTTCACCTCCCCATGTCTGACAGTACCTCCACAGGCATTCAGTGCCGAGAGTCCCTCGGTCAACACGTTCCCTGCGGCGTTCACATCCCGATCATGGCGGACGCCGCAGACTGGACATATCCACTCACGCACATCCAAAGTGAGTGTCTCTAAGATGTATCCGCATGCGCTACACGTCTTAGAGGAGGGATACCAGCGATCAATCTTGATGACCGTGCGTCCGTACCATGCGGCTTTGTATTCCAGTTGACGCACGAAGCAGCCCCAACCAACATCAGCAATGGCTTTCGCCAGACAGTGGTTCTTGAGCATGCCTTTGACGTTCAACGTTTCCAAACAGATCACTTGGTTTTCGCGTATCAGTTTGGTTGATACCTGATGTTGAAAATCACGCCGCGTATCGGCAATACGAGCATGGAGTTGGGCAACCTTACGGCGGGCTTTCTCTCTGTTCTTCCCACTTTTCTTCTTGCGAGCGTGCTTGCGTTGTGCCTTTGCCAGTTTCTTTTCGTCACGAGCGTAGTATTTCGGGTTGGCTATCGTCTTCCCATCAGAAGTCACGAGAAACGATTTTAGCCCTAAATCAATACCAACGGCTTGCTCAGTGGGAGCAAGTGGCTTGATTTCTTCCTCTACTAGAATGGAGACGAAATAGCGCCCGACTGTATCTTGAGAGACGGTGACACTGCTTGGCTTTGCCCCTTTGGGCAAGGGGCGACTCCATACGATAGGAAGCGGCTCTTTGTGTTTGGCGAGTGTGAGTTTATCGCCTTTGAGAGTAAAAGCGTTGTCGGTATAGGTAGCCGATTGCTCGGAATGTTTCTTTTTGAAGGTGGGATAGTCGGTACGTCCCTCAAAGAAATTGGTGTAGGCTGAATCAAGGTGTCTCAGGGCTTGCTGCAAGGGTACACTTGACACCTCTTTGAGCCAGGAGGTTCCCTCTTCTTTCTTGAGGGCTGTGATAGCCGCGCTCAAGTCCTTCGTGTACAGTTTCACGCCAGCGTCGAAGTAGGCACGTTTGCGTTTGTGCAAGGCCCAATTGTAGACAAAGCGCGTACAGCCAAACGTTTGCGCAAGGTTCTGCGCTTGCTCGTTGGTCGGAGAGAACCGATATCTGTACGCTCGTTTCTGCATCTATTTGCCCCTCTGACTTTCGACGTACTTCTTGACCGTCTCTAAGGTGACTCCGCCTGTTGTACCCACATAGTACCTATTCGTCCACAGGCTAGGGAGCTTCCTCTTGAGGACTGGAAACTCTTGCCTGAGTTGGTGGGAGGTTGCTCCCTTCACGAATTTGATTAACCGGTGGATGCCAAATTGCGGGTCACATCCAACTAAAAGATGCACATGGTCGGGCATGACTTCACACTCGACGAATTCTTGCCCCCACTTCTCAACAGTCTCTTGCAGAAGCACCTTCAGCCTGCTATCGATGCCATCCACCAAGACCTTCCGCCGATATTTGGGACAAAACACCACGTGATAGTGGCATCGATATGCAATATTCTGCTTGCTCTTAACTACTGTATCCATGCCTACAGTATCGCAGAAAACGCTAGATTATGCAAGGGCTAACTATTCCCTGCCTGCCCCACTCCAAAAAGGAACGCCGCTTTCATCCCCAGGTCTAAAGGACGCGGGGTTTTCAGCGGCGGTTAAGATAACTTACTTTGCCTATGGAGAGAATCTACCATGTAGCGGCGAGGGAAAGCAAGACAGGGAGCTTCTCACCTAGAGCGCCACAACGGTGAGAAAATCAGCCAGCCAACCGCCAGAAAAATCCCGCTGGAGCCGATCAACAGGGTCCAGCGAATGCCAATCACCTCGCTCAGCAGACCGGCCAGCAGCGCGCCGAGCGGCATGATACTGTTCGCGAGGATGTGCATACAGGCGTTGACGCGACCCAGCAGGTGCGCGGGTACCAGTTCCTGGCGCAGACTGATCTCGTTGATCGAGTAGACCGCGAAGCCGGAGTCGCCCACGAGCTGAGCCAGAGCCATCAGCGTGAAAACCAGGGGTAGCGGTCCCCCGGCCAGTGGTGTGAGGAAGGAGAGCACGCCAAAGAACAGGGCCGAGCCAACCAGCGCGCGTCCATATCCAAAGCGACGCGCACAATAGCCCGCGCCCAACGAGCCGACCAGCGCGCCAACGCCTCCCAACGCGACCAGAATGCTAAATGCAAAGGGACTCGCGCCAAAAAGCTTGAACACGTAGACCAGGTAGAGCGCCGCATACGCGCCTCCAAAAAAATTGTGGGTGCAGATGTAGCCAGCCATCGCCCGCAGCCTCCGCTTGTGCCAGACCAGGCTCAGTCCCTCGCCTATCTCACGCCAGACCTGCACGCGTTCCGTCGCAACCTCGCGTGGACGTTCATCGACGCGCATCAGGCCAATGCATGCCGCCGAAAAGAGAAACGAGAGCATATCCAGCAGAATCGCCACCGGCGCGGTCAAGACCTGGATCAGCAGGCCGGCCAGCGGCGGTCCTGCGATCTCCGCCAGCGAACTGCTCGTCCCCAGGCGGCTATTGCCCACCGCCAGTTCGTCCGACGGGAGCAGGGTAGGCAGTAACGAGAGGCTCGCCACCTCGAAGCCAACCGTCAGCAGCCCCACCAGCACGGCCACGATGTAGAGCCAGGTCAACTGTAACAGCCCCAGCAGTGCCAACAAGGGGATCAGGGCCAGCAACGCAGCGCGCCCAAGATCCGCCAGCAGCATCAACGGGCGGCGCGGCAAGCGGTCCACCCAGACGCCAATCAACAACCCCAACAGCAAGCCTGGCAACGCCCCCAACGCGGTCAGCAGACCAATCTGCGCGTTTGACGCATGCAACACGAGCAGGGCCACTATCGGCAGGCCCAGCGCGGTAATATACGAACCAAAGGCCGAGATCGTCTGGCCACTCCAGAGCAGCGCAAAACGCCGGTTCAACAGCAGCCCCCTACTCCAGGCTATAAGAAGGTTCACGCGCCGCTGCTCACGTTTGCCGTTGGAAAGAGCGTGTGTATCTTTGTCGGTCAGTGTATCCATAGAAGTACTCACTCCATTTCGGAAAATTGGGCATAGTTCAACATAAGATGTGGTTTGAAATGAAATGGAGCAGGGTGGGAGAAGAGCCATAGCGCGATTTTTGCCCAAAAACGGCAAAATAGAATGCACCAGACACTAGAGTCGTCTGAGGAGAGACCTGTGAGAGGTTGTTATCAAATGGTAATTGCTATTAGAAAACAGTCCACTTCCTCAGCGGCTAAGCCACACTGCTCAAGCGGACGGTGATGGTGATGGTAGCCATAGGGCCACCCCCTGTTCTGGTAAACTATAGCACGTGATCGATGTGATTACTATACATGATGCACAGGAATCGTGCAAGAGGCAGATGCATAGTAATATCCATTTCTCTGGTTCAGAAGTGAAAAGAACCTCCGAATGTTCTTACTAATCCCTTCTGGCCATCCTCGGTTAAGCGTACAGCACGGCCTGACGCGCGTCGCTCTATCCATCCCCGTTGGAATAAACGCTCCAGAAGAGCAGCGCCTAACGCTCCAGCCAGATGGTAGCGCCGTTCGCTCCAATCCAGGCAGGGTAGAGCAAATGCGCGCCTTGATCTTCGCAAGGTATCAAGCTCGATACCAAATTGTTCCAGGAAAATCTTGCCCTGTTCTGTCACGCAATAACACCGTTCTTGCTCCTCATGTTGCACTATACCAAGATCTTGGAGCGCCTGAGTTATCTCTACCCCAAGCTTACCTGCCAGATGATCATAGCAGGTGCGCGCTCTATACAACTGTTCTACCACCAACGATTCACGCAGCGAACGCACCTTTGTAGCAGGGGCAATCACAGCCAGAGCTTCAAGCGCGTGAGAGACTTCTTCGCTGGCCAGGGTGTAATAGCGATGCCGTCCCTGCTGAGTGAGCACCAGCAGGCCGCCCTCGACCAGCTTCGCCAGATGGGTGCTGGCGGTCTGCGGTGAGATACTGGCGTGAGCAGCCAGTTCTCCAGCAGGCAAAGCCTGCTTGCTCATCAGAGCATCGAGCATAGCTGCCCTGGATGGATTACCAATTAGTTCCGCAATGGCGGCAATATTTACGTCTCTTGCAATGTCTTTCATACTTCGATTATAGGCGAAATATCTCCGTGTTACAATAGACGCCAGTCAAACAATCATATCTGGCCCCCCTCGCAAGCGGGTTGGTTTTGAAAAAGGAGATACAATCATGGCTGACGCCACCATAAACCTTACCACGGCCCAGAAAGGGTTGCTAGCACAGCTGACCCACTCGCATACTCGCATACTGGAGCTTGCTCACACAGGTGCGCTAGATCCTGCAAAGATCTCTCAGCTTGCTAATACGGAAGCAGATCTACTTCGACAATTGCATCCCATGCCTCTTGATCCGATTGAGCATGTGATCGCTGCCCATGCCTATGCTCGCCCATATCTTGAGCGGCTCCCTCAACACGATCCAACGCATCTTATCGTAGCAGATGAGGAGCACAGTTACACACCGCGCAAAATTCTGCGTCGTGTGCTGGATCACGCGCTCGACCATCTCAATCAGATCGAGCAATGGGTAATCTGGCAAAAACATGGCATTGTGCCAGTACCAACCGATGGCTGGGCCACTTCAGGCGAAACGCTGCCAGAAGATCTACACGCGATATCCTCCACGGAACTACAAGCATGGCTCTGGCGCATCGATCTAACGATTGAACTGGTGGCAGGCCGCGCCAGACAACTCAGCGCCGCGCAACTTGACTGGATACCACCCGATGGAGGATGGACATTACGTCAGATGCTGCACCACCTGGCCAGCGCCGAAACCTATTATGCCATCTGGCTGGATGAGGCACTCCCAGACGAGTCCCTTGCACGTTATAGTGAGGCACACCGCCGCTTTGTACAGCAACTCCGCCAGGTGTTTGCCATGCCTGAAGAAAACCATACTGCTCTTATCAATCCTGATGAGCAGTACAGTCCAACCACAGCGGAGCAAGTCGCGCACATGCTCCTGAAGGCTGAACGGATGGAAGATTGATAGTCTATAGCAGTTTCATCTGGCTGGCCGTGTCCTATGTATCTTCAGAAGCCTGCTTTGCTGTGCAAGCAGGCTCTTTTCACTTCCTAATATCATCTGCATGGCCCGTTCGCTTCCTACAGTTTTGAAGTACCCGAACAGGGTCAGCCACTGGTCAAATGGCATGGATGTTGGCGTTCCATCAAGGTCAATTCTCAGTTCTCTTCGGATATACTTGAGTTGTGGACCGCTAAAAATGCCTTTGAGAGTTGCGCCAAGCGTAGGCTGCCGAGCGGTGAAAATGTAGACAACAAAGTCGCGAAAGCACTGTCTATCTGCTCGGTGGACCAGGGGCGGACCTCTTTTGCGCAAACGCAAGAGCACCACATCAACCTGGGGCGCGGGACAAAAATCCTCGCGCTGGAATTGGTGGAGCACCTCCGTTTCAAACCAGGGTTTAAGGAGGACCGTGCGCAGGGATTCGCGTGGTTTCCCAAGAAACATTGCTGCGGCCTCCTTCTGCATCACCAGGTAGGCATCTTCAGGCGGATGCTCTGCCGTGGTGAGCCTGGTGACGATAGCCGTAGTGATATTGAATGGGATATTGGCAACTACGGTATAAGACCGGCGTGGAAGAGGCGCTTGTAGAAAATCGCCCGCGTGGATCATCACGTTGGGCATCTGCGCGAATTTCTGGAGCAGCAGAGTTGCGAGGCGCGGGTCTTTCTCAATGGCGATGACCCGTTTATAGCGCGGGGCGAGCTGCTCGGTAATAATGCCGCCGCCCGCGCCTATCTCGTACACCAGAGCGTCTCGCCCGATAGCCAGTCGATCAAGCAGAGAAGCAACCAGGCGCGGATCTTTGAGGAAATTTTGCGCATACAGAACCCTTTGACGAACAGAAGATGACATGGTACGCTCCTTTCAAGATGCGAGGCATGCAACAGGCACAAAAAAGCCGCAGAGCCAACTGGTTCTTGCGACTGAATGCGAAGCCCAATCTTGAAAAGATGGAAAAAGCAGGAAACACGCGCATCTCTAACAAAACAATAGAGAACACGCGTACTCAAGCAGTAGACCCCAGATGGGCTCCGCTCAGGCCTGCCTTATGCGTATCATAGTAAACATATATCCTTCCATAATGTGCCTTATTATAGAACGTGAGAGCAATTTTGTCCAGCGTTTTTATCTGTTAACGCCGGGTCTTTGCCCGCTCAAACGCCGTAAGTATATACTCGATCTGTTCGATGTGTACTAAATCGTGCTCAGCCCAATGTTCCAGCCAGGTCTCTGCGTTGAACTGACCATATTCGGGATGCGAGGCGGTACGCGCCCAATCTTCGTCGCGCAGAAGTGTGAATATGCTCAAGCTGGCCGCGCGCTGTATCGTGAAATCTTGCAGCAACTCGCTCACTTTATCGCGCGCGGTGTTGCGATGGCTATGCCATTTTTTCTCATCGTGCGACGCGAGTGCGGGATTCTCCTCCCTCACCATGCGTACCAGGCGCGTGCGCATGACAAACGCCTCGTCGTCCACCAGATGCGCCAGGATCTCGCGTATGCTCCATTCGTCGGGGCCGGTGCGGAAATCGAGCGCGGCATCTGTGAGCGCAGCAGTTAAACGAGTGAGCGTTGCCGGGGTCTGTTCTAAGGTGGCAATCAATTGGGTATGCGATATAGACATGTTTGAAATACTTTCTACCATATAAAAGGTTTTTGGAATTAGCCTCAGCAGGACAGGAGGAACAGCTTATGTCCTCTCCCTCGGCGTATGGCCTCCCCACAGGGCCTATGCAGTGCCCAATTTTTTTATTATATCACAACCAATCATGCTGGAAGATTTGGAGGTACAAAATTGAGCACTTGTACTAATGGATTCTGCTAACCTTGACTCTCCCCCCTCTTCTGATACCATATCGTTTATGGATATATCCGCGTATGGTATATTCTGCTCCAGGCAAGCGCAGCATAGAGAAAGAAGGTTATAATTGATGCATGTATATTTTATCAGGCACGGTGAGAATACCGAATAAACTGCACGGAGGCAAGATTCAGATCTTAGAGCCGTGGGATATTAGTGAGGGAACTCTATCACCGCTTGCCTTCGCATACAGCTTAAACCTGGATAAGTAACAAGTCTATTTCGTCTCAGGCAATCCGGCCTTCTGCCACGCATCCATGCCGCCAACCACGTTCACGAGGCGCTGGAAACCGTGGCGTTGGAGGATGGCGCTGGCGACGGTGCTACGCTGGCCGCTGCCGCAGATGACGGCTATTGGTGCGTTGGGGTCGAGTTCGTCCACGTGCTGCTCGACGGCGTGGTAGGGGATGTGCAGCGCGTCGGCAATGTGGTCCTCGTCCCATTCGTTCTGCTCGCGCACGTCGAGTACGCTCAGGCTGGCGCGTTGCTCGTGGAGTTGCTCGACGCACATTTGCGCCAGTTCTTGCACGGGCAGATCGGCTGCTTGCCAGGCGAGCATCCCACCGGCTAGATAGCCGCTCACCTGGTCGTAACCGACGACTGCGAGTTGGGTGCAGGCTTCGCGCAGATCCACTTCATTTTCGACGATCAGCAACAGGCGGCTCGCGGCGGGCGCGATAAAACCGACCCGCGTGGCGAAGGCTGAGCCGTGCAGAGCGGCGTGGAGCGCGCCAGAGATATGGCCGATACCAAACTGCTCCGGCGAACGCGTATCAAGCGCCAGGGCACCATGCTCCATCTCTTGCTGGAAGGCGGCGGGATTGAGCGCGCAGGGAGTCAGCATGGGTGCGGGTTGAGGAGCATCGCCACGGTTGCGCTCGACGATATTGGCCATGTTGGGTGGGCGTTGCGGCAGGTGCTCGTTGATAGCGCGCACAAAGTCGGGTCGCGAGCTGGGAGCGATAGCAGGATTATGCTTGCGCTCAAAGCCGATAGTCGAGCTGGTCTTGGCATTCATACCGCGTCCACACAGCGAGCCGGCCACGTGCGCGGGATAGACTTCAACGCCATCCTCCAGCTTGAGCAGACGCTCAAAGATGCTGTCATAGAGCGCGTTGGCCCCCTCGGTGCCAGAGACCGCGAGGTCGGGACGCGCCACATCGCCGATAAACAGCGAATCGCCAGTCAGGACCAGCCAGGGATCGTCGCTGCGACTGGTATCCGCTACAGCCAGGGCGATATGTTCGGGACGATGGCCGGGCGTATGGATGACGCGCATCTTCACCACCCCAAAGTTCAGTTCAGCGCCATCTTTGAGGCCGTGATGGGGATAGGCCACGGCTGCCTGCTCATGCACATAGATGCGCGCCCCGGTGCGGCTGGCCAGTTCACCATGCGCGGAAATGTGGTCGGCATGGTTGTGCGTCTCGATCACCGCGTCCACGTGCATGCCTTTGGCCGAGGTGAGCGCGAGGATCTCTTCAACCATATCGAGGCGCGGATCAACGACAGCGCAGGTGCCCGCGTCGGGACAGCCAATGATATAGCTGGCACAGCCCAGGTCTTCTTTGACGAGTTGCTTGAAATACATCTTCGTACCCTCTTGAGAAATGTTATAACGCACTGGCAATAGGCCGATAGACCGGCATAGATAACTGATGGTTATCATTTCAACAAAATCTATACCTATTAGTAGTGTAACATGTCGCAGAGAAGTTTTGAAGGGTCGCTCCCCACGCCGATGGCGAGCATCGGCGCTACACGTGACGGGGATCGGACGCGAGGTCCGAGGCGTGGCCATCTGGCGATGGCCACGTGTTGACGACTACACGCCGATGCATACTGGTGCGATCATCAACGCGTTCGGTGAGGAACACACCGAACGCCTGGACCTCGCGTCCGGTGTGGGTGGGGAGACGTGTGTATCGCTACAGCTTCTGGCGTAAGAACTGGCCGGTGTAGGAGCGCGGATTGCTGGCAATCTCTTCGGGCGTGCCCTGGCAGATGATCTGGCCGCCATGCTTGCCGCCCTCTGGTCCCAGGTCGATGATGTAGTCAGCGGTCTTCACGACGTCCAGGTTGTGCTCGATGACCAGGACGCTGTTACCGCGCTCGATCAGCCGGTTCAAGCTGTCCAGCAGACGTGAGATATCCGCCAGGTGCAGGCCGGTGGTAGGCTCGTCAAGAATGTAGAGGGTATGGCCGCCGCGCTTGACCTTGCCCAGTTCGTAGGCCAGCTTGATGCGCTGAGCCTCGCCACCGGAGATGGTGCTTGATGATTGGCCCAGCTTCAGATAGCCCAGGCTGCCATAGAGGATCGCGGCCAGCACCATCCGATCCTGCCGCACGCGTGCTACAAACGCTGCCAGCGCCTCTTCGTAACGCTTACGTAGCTCTGCTCGATTGGGTGGAGAGTTGGTCATGGACATGAGAAGATACCTCCTTGATCTTGTGGGGCAACAACACGAGGACTATTATAACATTAGTGTCAATAGCTTCAAAATGATAATTTTGAAAACGAATAATGAGAGAAATGAAATAACGAAATAACAAAATAAAAATGAGAAAAATAAAAGTGAGGTCGAAAATGGGAAAATGAGCGAGCAAAAGAGCAGAATAGCTCGACAGCACGCGCTCTTTTGCGTATACTGTCGAGGCAAACAGCGATCTGAGCATTTTTAGACGAAGGGCAGTAATATATGAAGAACGATATCCCCCACCGCTCGTGGCAGGTGCTCTTGCTTGGTGGAGCTTCTGGCACCGGGAAAACCAGTGTCAGCTATCGGCTGGCGCAGCATTTCAAGATTGGCATCACCGAGGTTGACGATTTCCAGGTCATTCTGGAACGCATGACAACGCCTGCGGAACAACCCGCGCTCCACTACTGGCAGACTCATCCTGAAGCCGGAGACATGCCAGCAGAGGAGATTCTCAAACTCTCTATCGCGGTTGGTCAGGCTATGGCACCTGCTATGGAAGCGGTGATTGCCAATCACCTGGAGTCGCAGGCGCCTGTGGTGCTGGAGGGCGATTTTATCCTCCCAGCGCTAGTGACGCTGCCCGCTTTGGCAGCCAGCGCGCTTAAGAGCCAGATACGAGCAGTGTTTCTGTATGAGGAGAGCGAAGAGCAGTTGCGGCGTAATTTTTTACAGCGTGAACCAGAAGAAGGTATTCAGGAGAAGCGGGCGCGGGTAAGCTGGCTCTATGGGCAATGGCTCAAGGAAGAGGCGGAACGCGCGGGCGCAATTGCTTTGCCCGCGCGTCCCTGGGATGATCTGTTTGAGCGCATTCTGGTGGCTATTGAATAGTTCAGGCGGGATAACAGTCTTTCAGCCCACCTGCAATACAGCGAGTTGAGAGTGCTGGCCAGCCAGGGCGATGAATGTATTGTCAGGTGACCACACCAGGTTAGGCGACCACACCCCCATCGGGTCAGGCGCCTGCAAGGGAGGAACGTGATACGAGCGCAGCGTTTTTCCTGTGCGCACATCCCAGACAAGGAGCGTATGATCGCTATCCAGCGAGGCAATATACCTATCATCGTTCGACCAGCTTATGTTGAGAATCCGCGTATTGGCAGGATGGCCCTGATAGGTCAGGACTTGATGCCCGCTTGCAGCATCCCACACCTGGATGTCGTTGCTCCCATTGCTCACAGCAATAGAGCGGCTCTGATTGGAAACTGCGCTGCTTGAGGCGGCGGGAAGGGTCAGGGTCGTGTGACCTGTCCGTGCATCCCAGATCGTCCAGGTAGATCCTCCAGCCTGATACGAATCAGAGGAGATAATATGCGTGCCATCACTCGTCCACTGTGGGTTATACGCAAAGTCTGAGGAAGCGGCGAGCAATTTGCCGGTCGAGACATCCCAGATCTGCATGCCCTTTACGGCAGGCATGGTTATGAGAACCCGTCGGCTATCAGGGGACCAGGTGAGCTGGGCTACATCAGTGGGAGAAACACTCAACGCGACCTTGCCGGTGAGAGCATCCCAGATGGTGAACACCCTGGCATTCGATCCGGCAGCGATATAGCGGCCATCGGGCGACCACTGCAACTCAAAGCTATTGGGCAAAGGATCTGGATATGCTGCGATTTTACTTCTGGTGGTGAAGTCCCATATCTCTACCATACCATTGTTGCGGTTAATGAACGCAATCAATTTCCCATCATTGGACCAGCTAGGATACTGTACAGCATCATTGAAGCTCAATAGCATCTGGCCGCTGACGTAATCCCATACCTGGTATACCCCTTGATCGTCACTTACCGTGACATAACGATCAGGTCCAACAAAGTAAAAAGCCTGAGCAGTGATAGGTTCGGTCGGCAATTTGAGCGCCTCCGTTATTTTGTGGGCCCTGGCATCCCAGGCATAGATATGCGCGCCGCTCTTGCCGTTTACATATTGGCCCGGAGTCGCATTGGTATCATCGCTGAAGCTCAGATATCTGCTATCAGCGGTCCACCCGCCAATGGCGATATTCCCTCGCCCCTGAAAACTATAGAGAGTCTTACCCTGTTGGTTGGGAGAAAGAGTCTTGCCCGGTTGGGTGGGAGACAGCACAATTTGCGTAAGAGTAGATTGGCCAGGCCCGCTAGCAGAGAAAGAGAAACGTTGAGTGATGGCCAACCAGGAGAACAGCAGACCCACCAGCAAGAGCGCGGCTATGACTTTCTCCCAAACATGCCGCTGGGAGCGTTTCCGCATCATAACGGGCTGATGGGGAACATGCTGCTTATCCAAGTCAGGCATCGATGTGCTCTCATTGAACATTTCTTCTAGCATTGCCTGTTTCTCCATATATTGCTCAGGTGGGACATTCAACTGGCCTGACATAGCATCAAACAAACGTTGGACGGGTGTTGGCGGCGTTTGAGCGACAACCGTTGCAGCGATGGAGGGATGCGCCTGCTGAAGAGCGAGCATAGCAACCTCGCGCACCGCAGCATCCTCATCGTTTAAGGCACTGACCAGCGAGAGCACAGGCGCGCGCTGACCCAGTTCTCCCAGAGCCAGGAGCACGGCCTCGCGTACCAACCAGGCAGGATCGGTTGTTGCTGTCACTAATACCTCGAGCGGGGCGCGCTCGCCAGATAGACCAAGAGCCCGCGCTGCCACTGCGCGCACGGCACTCTCCTCGTCATTGAGAGCGTCAGCTACAGGCTCTAGCGGCATTCGTGCTCCTTGCTCTGCTAAAGCCAGGACCGCCATTGCTCGCACCTGCCAGATAGGATCGTGCAACGCGACGATGAGAGGCTCCAGAGCCAGCCCCGTAGCCTTTGCCTGCACGCCGAACATACGCACCGCTCGAATGCGCACCTGCCACGCTTCATCGCGCAAAACTTTCAACAGATCATCTGGAGATGGCTCAACATAAGCACTCTCTAACCCTAAGTGTGCCAGTACAGCAGGCAAGAGGGAAGCTGGAGCCTGAATGCTCTCTTGATCGCCTGATCTCTGCTGGGCATCTCTCTCGCGAAATCGCTCGTTCTCTCCCATAAATTTACCCTACCTGATTCATATGTGTATCGTCATGTATTTTACGCAAAAGCCTGATGCCGCGATGAACATTGGCTTTGACTGTGCCTGATGGCTGATGAAGTAGTTCGGCTATTTCCTGATAGCTCAGGTCCGCGAAATAACGAAGATTGACAGCCACGCGATACCGTTCCGGCAACAAAGCGACCAACCCTTCCAATTCGCGTCGATCCTCACGTTGCCTCACCTCCTGCTCTGGACCTGGTGAATGGTCTTCTATGTCGAGCACAGAACTCTCTTCTGAGAAATCGCAAGAGGCAATTTGTGGTCGGGAGCTATGCGTATGGCTATACAGGACATTCAAAGCGATCTTATAGAGCCAGGGCCGTAATTTAAGCGTTTGGATGCGTATAGCCGGGTAGCTCTTCAGAGCAAAATAGGCGCGGATCAAGGCATCCTGGGTGATATCGTCGGCAGCATGTGCATCGCCCGTCTGCCGCAATACAAAGGCATAGAGGCAGTGCTGATAGGTCGCCACCAGTTGTGCAAAGGACCCATCGAGATTCTTTGCCAGTAGCGTCGTTAAATCCTCGTCGTCCAGGTGCATAATTCTCGCCTTCTCAGTCCTTTCTAGAAATAGAACTGCGTACATGGCGTTTGGGTTGCAAAAAACTGGATGTTCCTGACTGCTTCTCTAGAAAAAGTGAGTCTCCAAAATAAAAGAGCTGACACGGCTCACCGTACCGGCTCTTTCTGCTTCTAGGAATAGGGGAGAAATCGAGAGGATAGCTCGCTATTCATGGTTTCCATAGCACTACAGTAGAATCCTGGCTAGCGGAGGCTACCTGTTTGTCATCGGGCGACCAGGCCACGGCCCAGACCACGCTTGAATGTTGTTTGTTCATGGCAAGCGTCTGGCCGCTTGTGGAGTCCCACACCTGCACCGTACCGTCAGCGCCGCCCGAAGCGATGCGCTTGCCGTCCGGCGACCAGGCAACGCCAAAGGCGCCATCGCCCCAGGGCACCACGCTGGGACCATGCCCCTTATAGGTCAGCAGTGCGCGTCCAGTGGCCACATCCCATACGCTAACCGTATCGGGGGTAGTATTCTGCGCGGTGTTATCGCCCGCTGCTGTAGCAAGGCGCGTGCCATCGGGCGACCAGGCCACCGCCCACATGGGAGTTTTATGATCACCCAGGGTCGCGAGCATCTGACCGGTTGAAGCATTC
This sequence comes from uncultured Ktedonobacteraceae bacterium, assembly GCA_964250225.1. Taxonomy (GTDB): domain Bacteria; phylum Chloroflexota; class Ktedonobacteria; order Ktedonobacterales; family Ktedonobacteraceae; genus Paraktedonobacter. Next base: position 34,195 of record CAXUEY010000011.1, read on the forward strand.
CAGATTTGCACTGTACCATCCTGACTGGCGGAAGCAATCTCCTTCCCATCGGGCGACCAGGCCACCTGGCGCACACCCTTTGAATGGCCAGTATAGGTCACGAGTGCCTGACAATTGCTGGCATTCCAGATAATAACTTTGCCATTATCGGAACCGGCTACCACCCGCGTACCATCCGGCGACCAGGCCACACCATAGATCGCATCCTGCATACCATCACAAGTAGCAATCGTCTGGCCATTACGCGCATCCCAGATGCGTACAGTATCGTCATTGCCGCCAGATACGACGTGCTTGCCATCCGGCGACCAGGCCACTGCCCAGACATAGCTACTATGGTTGGTATAATTGACCTGCCTCTGGCCATTTGTAGCGTTCCAGACCTGCACGGTATAATCATCGCTAGCGCTGGCAAGCTGTTTGCCGTCCGGCGACCAGGCCAATCCGACAACGCCACCAGAGTGACCGCTATAGGTACCGGTAAAGGGGGGCGATGTTGGAGTAGGAAGAGGCGAAAATGGCGTCGCAGTAGGCGTGGGCGTGGTATTTGCCTGAGGCGTTGATGAGGCGCAGGCAGTGAACAACAGCATCAGCATGAAGCTCAGGATTAATTGAGATACGGTGCGAATTAAAGATAACCTATACATAGATGTGATTTCCTTATCTTGTTGCGATATACGACAGAAGGCAGCGCGATTATTCTTTGATAGCTTCCATCGCTTGAACAGTACCAGGTTGGATGAGGAGCGACAGGCGCGCTACACTCACAGCATCAGCCAACCGTACCCGGATCACCGAACTACCCGCGTGCTCTACCAGATCTTCTGGCTCGGTAATCCAACGCGGATGTTGTTGCATAAACTGAACAGCGGCGGGGTGAACCAGGCTGGCTGACATCACACTGGAGAGGGGATATTTTCCACAACGAGGGCAATCGATGAGCAGGCAATACCGTTGGAAGTACGGCGGCCCGAAATTCAACTGCTCAATCGCGCGGGCTTTCAGCTCGCTCCCACAGATAGGGCATGTCGGCGAGTTGCTTTCCATGACCTGAGTACACAGATGCGCAACCATCTGGATACCTCGTTTCATTGCCGGGCGGAAAGAGCGTAATTTTCCGAGAGAACCCAGGTCATTGAAATCCACAATTGTAGAGGAACAGCCAGGGCAATTCATTAACAGCGTCACGCTCCCGTTGTCCTGCTCGTGAAAATAGCCATAGAGGCGGTGACGACCACAGAGAAAACACCAGAGGCGTGATTTGCGCCATCCTTCAGCCATTGGCCTATCGAGCGCGAGGTCAAAGGTCTGGGCCTCATCGCGCAGTGTGCTGCTGAGTAACTCGCGCAATTGCTGACGCGCTCGATGCAGACGCACCTCAAGCGCATTGACACTCAGGCCCAGGCGTGGAGCCACTTCCGCTGGCGGAAGTTCGGCCAGGTAGCACAGTTCGAGGGCTACACGCGTTGTCGGAGGCAGATACGCCATAGCATGATCCAGGAGCGTGGCCAGATCCTGGTGCTCCAGTTCCTCAGCGGGATCAGGCGCCAGTGGATCGATGATATCCCTGCCACCATCCTCCTGACCATTTCCCGTCTCATCGGCCTGCGCAAAGTGCGAAAGACTCTCCTGACGCAAATCAGTACGGCTGGCCCTGCGCCACCAGCGCAAGCAAACGTTACGACAAATCCCATTCAGCCAGATATGGAAGCGAGCGGGATCGCGCAAATAGGCCAGATGCTGCCAGGCCTCAACCATCGTTTCCTGAATAACATCTTCTATCAGATCAGGCGCGATGCCCTGCCCACGCGCAACCGATACCAGACGCGGGCGCGCAGCGGCAAGAAGCCTCTCTAATTCTTCCGCAATCAAGGGTATCTCGTGGTCCGAGGTAAAGCTATCCTGAGATTCAGCGTGTTCTCTGGGCATAGGTCTCCTACAATAGAATGACGTCATTTTCTCACATCATTACGTCGCACCAAACAGAGATTTTCTTACATATTTTTTGCAGGGCGAGCGTAAAAAAAAAGCGCGTAGTAAAATACAGCGTATGAACGCCAGGGAACAGAGTACACCAATTTGGCGCACTCTGTTCCCTGGATGCCTGGATTTAGAGGTTAACACTTCTCAATGGGAAACTGGATCTCCGTCACATACTTCGCCTGGTCGCCGCCGCGCTCGTATTCGAGGTTGAGTTCGCGCACATAGCTGACGGTCTGGTAGCCATTGGCCTCGATCCAGCGAAAGGCGGCGCCGTAGGCCTGGTACATCGTGCTGAATGGGCCGTGGTGGACAACCACCGCGACGGTTTCGTACGCGGGCAGTTCGCAGACCTCAACGTGTGCATCACCGGCGAGCGAGCCTGTGAAGGGCATGCACGCACCTACCTCGAAGTTTTGCTCGCAGTGTCCCTCCACATAGTAGACAGCAGTAGAGGGATCAATGGGGGTCGCGCCGTGCTGAGAGATGTAGTTTCCCACCTGATCGAAGGTGCGATCAAGCACGGGTCCAATATGCTCAAGATCGGGTACAATAGCGCGTACCTGCGCAACGCGCAACGGGGCAACTTTTTTGACAATCACATCGTAAGCGGGCATAAAGATCTGCCTTTCTAAAAGCGTTGAAACGTGTCCAACACCTCGTCGATTGCGGTGAAAACATCCGCACACCGCACGGAATCGTCCGTGTGTGGCCCAAGCCGGGCAAGAAACCTCGCAAGGATGTTGACGGCACTATTCTCGTCGCGATCCATCACGAGTCCACATTTCGGGCAACGATATGTCCGTTTCCACAAGGGCATGTCTTGCAGATTGCCACAACAACTGCACATCTTGGACGTGTTGCGCTCATCTAGAAACTGAAGCTCTTTCCCAGAGAGACGGCATTTGTAGAGCAACATTTGGACAAAGGCGTAGACCCCCAATCGTTGTACACCGCTCGGTTTTTGTGACGGTTAGGGTGCTCCTTTGCGTGCTCTGTCATCGCCATCTGTCGTTGGGATAAATCTCCGACCACCACGGTTCTCTCAACCAGTGTGTGGGCGATTAAATGCGAGGCTTTATGCAAGCTATCGCGTTGTTTGTTGCGCTTCTTCTGGGATACACGCTGATAGGCCTGGCATAAACGGCGATAGCGCTTTGAGCCTTTCTTGCAGCGGTCTCGCCTCGAACGGATCTTGTCGAGTTGTTTATTATACCACCGTCCGCCTTTGAATCCGCCAATATGGTAAAAACGGCCCTGTTCATTGACACCAGTTGCCAACGTCTTGATCCCCAGATCAATCGCAAGTACCCCATTGTGCTCACGGGTTCCCTCTGGTTTCTCATAGGTAAAGGATGCGTAGTAGTGGCCCTGGGCATTCCGGGAGATGGCGACTTCTGTGTAGGTGGTAGGCGCGTCCTCCGTGAGCCTGGCCATCACATCAGGGTAGCGCTTGCTGCGGCCTTTGCCCCCGGTTGGAAGCCTGAGCCACTTTCCTTCGATCTTGATATACATGGCCGGATAGATCAAGGTAAAAAAATTCCGACGTGGGCGTACTCGCGGAAATCCGGGCTTTTCGCCCTTCTTCACCCGGCGAAAGAAGGCGCGCATCGCATCGTCCAGGCGAAAGTAGACTTCTGCGAGACATTTACCATAGACAAAGCGTAGTTCAGGGTCATGCGCTTTACTGACTTGCAGGGTCTTCTTGGCTTCCTGCCATCCTGGCCACTGTTCGCCATCCCGTAAGCGCATGACCCACCAGTTGTAGAGCGCACGGCACTTGCCTTGCATCCACTCCAGCGTGGCAGCGTCCTGCTCAGTGACTTCAAGTCTGATCTTTTTTGCAAGTAACATCGCGTCTTGCTCCTGTTCTCCCTGCCTGCTTCTGGGAGAGCGCAAGCAGGGACAAGCTATTCATCCTACCTACACGGCCTGTTCCGAGCGAAACTGTTCGTGTAGCGAGATGAACAAACGATAGGTTTCGTCGCTGTCCAGGCGCATTCCATTATCAGCGAGATAGGGTGTCTGCTCATCATTGGCAAGCAGATTCATGCTATTGTCACTCATGATGAAGAGGGTGTGCTGGCCTAAATCTAGTTCGTGGAGGATCGATACTGCTTCGTGTAAGAACTGCTGTTCTATAATGTTCCCTTTCTGACATGGTAGAATACCTATGTCCTGAAGTTACTGTCAGGGCCACGGTCTAGGAGTGTTCCAGCACTTGCTAGACCACCTTGCTCTGATAATTACAAGCCGTTTAAGAGCATCTCGCACACAAGTTATGCTGGTTAGGTGTTGAGATGATCTCGATAGGTGAGGATGATCTGATTGCCCTGCACCTGGACATGGATCGGAGTGACCCCTAGCGGCGTGCGGTAGGTTACATACTGGCATCTCCAGGCGAGAGAGAGCGTTGTACCACGCTGCTGCTCACTCTCTGTACATGGCCTGGGCAACAATCCCACAGGCTTCTGCGCTGTCAGTTGTGCGCGGGCCGACGCGCGTGCATTGTTCATATCTGCACTGGTCACATACTGCCTGGTGGAAGCGTCCAGCCCACCTGAAAACGCTAAGAGGTTCTTGACGACCAGGCTGCTGCCATCGTCCTGATTGACCGCACCCGCCGCGATGTTGCCCGCTGCCCCCGCGGTGACGGTATGCGCTGCGACGGTGGCGACTCCTGCTGCTGGCAATTGTGCCGCCTGGATCGTGACAGCCTCATCAGTTGTTACCTCGACCCCGCTGCGGCTGGTCACCACAAAGCCCGCGGGGAGCTGCTGAATGATCGACAACCCATTGTAGATCGTGAGGATACCATGCGCCTGGTGCGCCGGGATCGTGGTCACGCCCGTTGCAACAATGGGGACGCTGGTTTGTAACTGGACGATGGGTAGTGGAATCGCCGGGACGCTGATAGTGCGTGTGACATATACAGGGCTATCAGGCACCAGGGTGAACGCTGAGAGCATCAGCATGGCTATACAGCCCATGACCCACTGTTGGACGCGTAGCCAGCGGTCAGTGCGCTCGTCCTCCTCCTCTGTCCGCTCCGGTTGCTCATCTGGTGGGAGCGGCTCACGGAGCATATAGACATGGATCGTCTCCATCTCATCGTTATCATCTCTGGCCGGTTCATCCTGGTCATCCTGATAGTCCTGGTATGCGCGCATATACGCCTCCTCTAACTGCCTGGTTGCCCAGACACAAATTTGGTGCCGTTGTTGAGATACACAATCCGCTGATTGACGATCTGGACGATCATATCGGGTTTGCCGTCGCCGTTGACATCCTGAAAGCTGCCCGTCACTGGAACACTCTGCGCATTGTCGCCGATGATGGGTGGGCCAGTATAGATGATGGCCTTCGAGGGGTCGTCTGCTGGCAGCTCGGTGATGACCACCTTGCCCTTGAGGTTCTCAAAGGTGAAGTGCGAGGGGTTGGCCGCGCTGTCTCCATTGTGGCCGACCACGGCATCCGTCTGACACGTGCGCGGCATGCCGTATGTTGCATCTAATTGATGCGCTTGCCACGCGCTGCCTACCCAACTGATCGCCATGAAGAGCAGGATCATAACGATCATGCCCACTCCTGTGGGGAAGAGCCAGTGATGTGAGCGTCTGGCTGGTCGGCCTGCGTTGAGGAGCAGCGGCGGCTCGTTGTATGCGCGCCTGGTTCTGGGTGGTGGCGGCTCATTGTGCAGCACATAGCGCCGGTTGCCCTGCACGATGACGGGCCTCCCCTCGGTGGTGCGCGTTTGATAGCGGATCGTGGAGGTCCCATTGTATCCGGTCCGATACAGGCGCTCATCGTCACTCACATCATCGACGGTGGGCGGCACTGCCCGCGTGGTTGCGGTGTGTGTGGGCGCGGGCATGCTGGCGCGCCGGGGAATTGGTTGCCTTTGCATGGTCTATCTTTCCCTTCCTTCTGGATGACTGAGAGGCCCTCCCATTCCCTTACTATCGCATGGTCCTTTGAGCACAAAGGTAGAGATCCAGCCCACGCAATAGCCAATACTGTACTGCTCGCGCTCCTGAACGTCCTCCATCTTTTCTTTTAAGATGCCGGTAATATTGTCACTAGTCATGACATACTTTCGCCTATCGATGGTGCAGGCGATATGCCCGGCCTGGTAGCCATTGATAAACTGTTCGTTATCAACAATGATGTTGCCCTTGCCAATGATGATACGCTGCTCCATAGATACCTCCTATTAGCTGCGCTTGACGCTAGCTCCAGCAGGCCCTATGATGGGCGCGGTGGGTCTAGCGCGGTGTTAACTACTCCTAGACTTTCCATTGAATGGGTGGTGCTACGAACACCACCCATCCGTACAACACCGTTTTCCTCTCGTTTTATCGCAAAGAGGCTAAACAACTACCGAATAACTACCATTTACTAATACGTTTAAATTATAACTAACAATATCTTCCATGTCAAGTGCTTTGCTAACATTGCTCCCTACAATCCTGCATGTTACAATAAGTACTAAAATCAACGTTAGGATTAGTGATATGGCCGAAGAAATGATCCCATCAGAACAAGGCATCGCTCTTTATGCTTCAGTGGAACTTTCAGAAAACACCTTTTATCGGCACGCAAGAGAAGGAAAGATTAAAAAATCATTGCCAAGTGAGCGACAAAGGGGCGCCTTATACAATCGAAACGACATAGAAAAGATTATCGAGTATGAGAAAACCAAACGGAAGAAGCGGCTAGAAGCAATTAGAACCACCAAGGAAGAAGAAAGTCGGACAGATTGGTTTACCGAGGCCGATCTCCCGTACCTCCTTGTGCTCGACTACGAAATGTACGGCATTAGTGAATCTCTCGATCTCTCCATATCTTATGGATGGTGGGCAAAAAATCCATATATATGTAGAATGCTCTACAATACAGAAGACCGGAAGGATATATGGGGATATATCACGCTGATACCAATGAAAGACGAAACTATTTTTAAACTCTTGAGGCGGGAGATTCATGAACGCGACATTAAACCTGATGACATACTCAACTACGAAGATGGAGAGGAGTATCATCTTTATGCTGCATCGGTAGTTATGAAATCGAAGTACAAGAGCTACCTGCGGAATCTAGTAAAAAGTATTTTCAACTATTGGTGTGATCGATACCCTACCGTCAGGCTCTCCAAAATATACGCTTATGCTGAGAGTAAAGAAGGATGGAACCTGATTAAGCACCTCTTCTTTGCTCCAAGATATGACGTTGGGCAAAGAGCCTTTGAACTGGACCTTTCGCAGCCAAATCCCTCACAATTAATAACCTCCTTCCAGGACTGTCTGAAGGAAAGATGAAGGCCACCTGCTGCTCAAGCTCAATGTGCCTGAGTTTGAGCATGCCGCGCACCTGGTCCGGCGTTACATTCTGGTCCAGTAGTTGAGCAATCTGCTCCAGCGCGAGGCCCATATCTTTGAGGGCCAGGATGCGGTTCAAACGGGTGAGCTGGCTGGTTGAGTAATAACGATAGCCGGTAAATTCATCAACCTGGACAGGCTTGAGCAAGCCCAGTTCGTCGTAATAGCGCAGGGCTTTGATAGAAACAAGGCTTAACTTTGAGAAATCGCCTATCTTGAGCATATGGGTGTTCCCTTTCGCCTGATACAGGTTGCTTCATCACTTGTGGTTGTCCAGAAGGCCTTCTGTTCACAGAAACAATCATACATGCTGCTGTTACGGGAGAGTCAAGAGGTTTTTGCGAGTTCAGATTTTTGGACAAAAACTATCCTGGCCGTGTAACTCAGAAGCGGATATACTAAAGTACATCTCAGGAACAGACTTTTTCTGGCATGGATAGCAGAAGGTACATCTCAGGAACAGGCTTTTTTCAGAAGATGCTTGAATACAGGGGAGCTTGAAGGAGAGAGAGACATACCGGCGATGCACGACGATATTACGGATGTACATGGCATACGCGTGGGGCATGACACCAATCTGGAGGCGGCGACGGGTTGCACGGTGGTGCTGTGCGACACGCCTGCGATTGGTGGCGTAGATGTGCGTGGAGGCTCATCGGCCACCCGCGAGACGGATGTTCTGCGCCCGCTTTCTATGGTTGAGGAGGTGCATGGGGTGCTGCTCACCGGCGGCAGTGCCTTTGGGTTGGATGCGGCGGGAGGGGTAATGCGCTATCTGGAGGAGCAAGGCCAGGGCTTTGACGCAGGCTTCGCGCGCGTGCCTATCGTCCCGGCGGCGGCTATTTTCGATCTTGGGCTGGGTTCAGCCCGCGTGCGTCCTGATGCCGAGGCGGGCTACCGGGCCTGTCAGCAGGCCAGCCGCGAGGCTACGGGGCAGGGCAACATTGGGGCTGGTACAGGCGCGACGGTGGGCAAACTGGCTGGACTGTCCTTTCTGATGAAAGGTGGCCTCGGTTCAGCCAGCGTGCAACTGGACGACGAGCTGGTTGTCGGGGCGCTTGTCGTGGTCAATGCGGTTGGGGATGTGGTCGATCCACAGAGTCGGCAGGTTATTGCGGGCAGCAGGAATCACCAGAGCGGCGGCACTGGCTTGAGCAGCCCCTTTGGTAATACGACCATCGCTGTCATCGCTACCAATGCCGCGCTACGCAAAAACGAGATCAACAAAGTCGCGCAAATGGCACACAACGGTCTCGCGCTGACCCTGCAGCCAGCGCATACGATGTTTGACGGCGATACCGTTTTTGCGCTGGCACTTGGTGTACGCGAAAAACGCGCGGACGGAGCCAGCGCGGCCCTGCAAACCAGCTTGATCGGCGCCGCAGCCGCCAGCGTCCTGGCACGAGCTATCGTCAAAGCCGCGCGCAACGCCCGCGAACTGCATGGGGTGCCTGCCGCCGGTGCATAAGGAAAAGAGCATAGAGATACAAGGTATTGCCTTTTGAGCTTTTCCCAAAAAGACCGGCGTTTGAGTCGCGCATCTTGTAGAAAAGAGGGCGCAAGGGATGTTCCCTACATCTCTTTTTCCCCTAAAAAAGCGCATGCCTGGGTCGCGTGTTAGATTGTCAGAGCACTAGATTGTGTTAAGGTTGGAGCGTCATAAACAGCACAACACCTCCGCTAATCAGCATCACAAGAATGCAGGCCAGGATCACCAGCAAAAACATATAGCCGCGTGTCGATTCTGGCACAGGTGGAGGCGGAGTGAGGGTACGCCTCTCCTGGCGCGGAGGAAGTTCGCGTTTCGCGGTCAGGGTTTTCAAGCCTCCCGTAGCCAGATCCCAGGAATGAGAGAAATCCGTGGGCGACGCAGCCTGAGTATACACAGGGTCAGTCCCGAAGTGGGGAGTAGCAGGGGGCAAAGGCGGAGTAGAGGGCAAGGAGAAGCGACTGGGGATCGAGTGAGCACCAGAAACCGGATATGAGTGGGTGGGCAAAGACCTCTGAGATTGAGCATCAGGTGTTGGCAACGTCACGGCATTTTCTCCACAATGGACCAGCAGACAAGACACACAGATCAAAGGGACAATCTACGGTAACGCGCTACAGAAGGTCATGAACTATTGGTAAAGGTGTCTCTTCTTATTGTAGCCAGCGGCCTGGAAGAATCAAGGTTGCTATGACTTATGGGTGGGTGGAGAGAGACGCAAGAGGAGAGTATGCAAGATCCGACCAGTGGCGCCCCAGATGCGCAGTGAGCCGTATTCGTAGAAATAGACCGTGCGTGTGTGGCCATTGTTGGACCAGTTCTCGGTATGAGCGATGGCTGGATCGGCCAGGCCGTGCAGAGGGAGCGTCAGCACCTCCGCGACCTCGCTGGCCTGTGCCTGGAGCTGGCCGGGACCGGTGGGCAAAAAACCCACCACGGGCGTAATCAGGAAATTGCTCACCACCGTAAAGACGGGCGGAAGCAGACCGAGCACCTCGACGCGTGTGGGTGGCAGGCCAATCTCCTCGAACGTTTCGCGTAGAGCGGTCGCCACCAGTGAGGCATCCGCAAGCTCATAGGAACCGCCGGGAAAAGCAATCTCGCCGCTATGGGCGCGCAGGGTAGAGGCGCGGCGAATAAAGACCAGGTGCAGGGCATCCTCGTGCATAAAAAGCGGGAGCAGCACCGCCGCCTTGCGCGCCTGGGGACGTTCGCCTTCCAGCGCATCCACCAGTGTATCTACAGCCGTCACCGGCTGCAAACCAGCGCGCAGCAGTGGCAGAGACTGAGAGCTATCGTATCTATTCATGATTCCATTATAGCAGAGCCACATCCAGAATATCGTTGTAAAAAGGCGGAACACTTTGCTTTTCGGCGAACCTGGAGCGGCGCGAGATGCGGGAAAGAGGCAAAAAATTCCGCCCGAAAGAAGGTCTGGCCGTGCTGGAATATTTTGCAACTTTGTGGTACACTATGGCGGATAACCAGACACCGGAGTAGATTGGCAAAAAGGTTGTAGATTGTCTTGCATTCAGAGAGAGCTTTTGGTATACTTAAAGCATCGAGTGGGGGTATACTGTGTTCAGGCTCTTATTATGTCCGTGACACGGGGGTTACCTGTCTGCGAGCGTTGTTTCGTATGACCGTTTTCCAGGGCAAAAATGATTGTCCATTAGATGCATTTCTGGCTACAACGATAAGAGCAGCCTGAGCCACCTCCTCCGATATGCCAAATATCCATGACGCCTTCCCACGTTTCTGGCAAGCGCAGGCGCGTTAAGCTCTGAGAAGCAAACGAGCAGGCAAGCGTAAACGCAGCAGGACGCAGGGCGCGTTTCAAGTGGAGCTGGCACAGCATGGATCGAAAGAGAGAAGCCCACCCACGCATACGTAGCTGCGAGGAAACCTTTCGACACAGCCAGTGGCAAATCTAATCAAGCGGACGGGTACAGACGATGTTTGAAGCAAAAGATCAGGAAGGGCGTAATTCCACCACCCCTGAAGCGATGGAAGACTACAATGAGATGGCAGCATTGCTTGAGTCATCCAGCACTCCCATCAATATCAAGCGTGGCGATGTAGTCGATGGCGTCATCGTGCGTATTGATCAGGACGAGATTCTGGTTGATATTGGTTTGAAGTCAGAGGGTGTCCTTTCCACCAAAGAGCTGCCAGCGACGGGCGACTGGGCATTTGACCAGTTGCACCTCAATGACAAAGTGCTGGTCTATGTGATCCAGCCAGAAACCCAGGATGGGCACGCGCTGCTCTCCCTCAAACGCGCGAACACGGAACGCCAGTGGCGCGTGGCGGAGGAGCAGTATAAGAACGGAGAGCTGCTCAAGGCCAAAGTCATCGATTATAACAAGGGCGGCCTGATCGTTGACGTTGCCGGTATTCGGGGTTTTGTGCCTATTTCGCAGATCTTGAATCTCAAGCGCGAAGAGGTCGCGGCAGGCGGCGACAATCAGGAGACGGCGGCTAAACTGCAGAGCATGAAAGACAAAGAATTGCAGTTGAAGATCATTGAGATCAACCGCGCGCGCAACCGCCTGATTCTCTCGGAGCGCCTGGCGGTGCAGGAATGGCGCCAGCGCCGCCGCGAAGAGCTGCTGGATGAGTTGAAACCCAATGAGGTGCGTCGTGGTGTGGTCAGTAACCTGGCCAATTTCGGTGCCTTCATTGATCTGGGTGGAGCGGATGGTCTGGTGCATATCAGCCAGCTCGCCTGGAGCCGGGTCAACCACCCCAGCGAGGTGCTCAAAGTCGGCCAGGAGGTCGAGGTCCAGGTGTTGAGCGTCGATAAAGAGAAGAAGAAAATCGCGCTCTCCATCAAACGGGCCGAGGTCGATCCCTGGACTACGGTGGAGCAACGCTACACCCCTGGTCAGGTGGTCAATGGCGTGGTCACGAAAATTGCCCCCTTCGGCGCGTTTGCACGCATCGAGGACGGCATCGAGGGCCTGATCCATCAGTCTGAGCTGACTCCCGGCATGGACACCAAAGCCAACTTGCACGAGGGACAGCAGTTGCAGTTGCGTATCCTGCGCATCGACGCTGAGCGCCGCCGCCTGGGTCTGAGTCTGCGACAGGCCGATGAGATGGACGCGGAGAGGCCCGCCGAGGTTGTTGAAGCCGAGGGAGCTGTTATCTCAGCCGAAAAAGCTGCCAGCGAGAGAATGAAAATGTCGCTGGAGGATGCCGCACCTCACGCCGAGACGGTTCCCGCCGAACGAGAAGGCCGCCGCGAACGACGCGAACGCCCGGAGCGCTCCAGTGAGAATCCGCTGCTGAACAATCTCCCCCTGGGTAGCGAAGGCGAAACGACCGCGATGGCGGAAGCGTTCCGCGCCGCAGCTCGCCAACGCTCGAAAGAAGAAAGCGAGCCGAGCGAAAGCTAAATTTCCCAGGAAGACAAAGCAGCGGCCAGTTGGAGAATTCCCTGGCCGCTGCTTTGTCTGTCACACAAGGGCCAGAGAGAAAAACATTTTCGGGTCTATTCAACGAGTTTCAGGTTTCCCCAAAAGATATCTTGCAGCTATCCTTGTGGGGGTGATATACTCTTGCTAAGGATAACGTTAAGAGGACAAGGATTGAGTCCAGTCCGAAATGAAGAGAAAGCATAGACTGCTACAAACCGAACGATAGTAGGAGGCATCGCTGCATCGCTATTCATTGCTCACCAGGTTCTTTATTCTCGCTGAACATGAACAATAGATTGTCTGACCTCCACGCGCTGCGTATGCATCTACATGTGTACCAGTAAGGGAGGTCGATTGGTTTCTCGCGATGCAATTTCATTGCGGAAGAGAATGGAAATCGATAGAGGGAGGGCACATGCTATCCTTGACGCGATATAGAGGGTGTTGTATGATCAATTACGCGGTTTGCCTGAGCATCACAGAGGGCTCGGTTCCACCCTCTGCTACTGAAAGGGGGGTGAAAACAGGTGAACGATAGAGATAGGTTTGATAAATTTACGGAGCGGGCAAGGAAAGTCCTCAGCCTGGCTCAAGAAGAGGCACAACGCTTCCAGCACAATTACATCGGGACGGAGCACTTGCTGCTCGGTCTTGTGCGTGAGGGTGAGGGAGTGGCCGCAAAAGTTCTGAGTAATCTCGGCGTTGAGCTGAACAAAGTGCGCAGCGCTGTTGAATTTATTATTGGCCGTGGGGATCGCATTGTGCTGGGCGAAATCGGCCTGACTCCCCGTGCCAAAAAGGTGATTGAGCTGGCAGTAGATGAGGCTCGGCGCCTGAACCACCATTATATTGGCACAGAACACCTGTTGCTTGGCCTGGTCCGCGAGGGCGAGGGCATCGCGGCGGGTGTACTGGAGAGTCTGGGAGTGAACCTGGAAAAGGTGCGCACACAGACGATCCAGGTGCTCAGCCAATCTGGTGCTCCCCACGAACGCGACGCCAAACACTCGAAAACCCCGACAATCGACCAGATGGGTATCGATCTGACGGCGGCGGCGCGCGCGGGTACGCTCGACCCGGTGATTGGACGTCATCAGGAGATCGAGCGCGTCATTCAGATTTTGTCGCGACGCAATAAGAACAATCCAGCGCTGATCGGTGAACCGGGCGTGGGTAAAACAGCCATCGTTGAGGGGCTGGCCCAGCGTCTGATCGCCGGCGAGGTTCCCGAAAGCCTGGTGGGTAAACGCCTGCTCACCCTGGATGTCGGTTCGCTGGTGGCCGGCACCAAGTATCGCGGCGAGTTTGAAGAGCGCCTGAAAAAGATCATTGAAGAGATCCGCAATAGCCGCGACTGCATCATCTTTATCGATGAGCTGCATACGCTGGTGGGCGCGGGCGCGGCTGAGGGCGCGGTAGATGCCGCGAATATCCTGAAACCCGCTCTGGCGCGCGGTGAGTTGCAGTGCATCGGCGCAACCACCCTGGACGAGTATCGCAAGTACATCGAACGCGACGCTGCACTACAACGCCGCTTCCAGGAAGTGATTGTCAAAGAGCCGAGCATCGAGGAGACCCTGGAGATTCTTAAGGGTATCCGCGAGCGCTACGAGCAGCACCACCGCCTGGTGATTACCGACGAGGCTCTCAAGGCCGCGACCGATATGTCCAGCCGCTATATCACTGACCGCTTTATGCCCGATAAGGCTATTGACCTGATCGACGAGGCAGCCAGCCGCGTGCGTATGCAGAACTCGCTAGCACCCCTCAATCTCAAAGAGGCGATGAAGGGCCTGGAATCGGTGCTGCGTGAAAAAGAGCAGGCCATCCAGCAGCAGGAGTACGAGCTGGCGGCGGAACTGCGTGACCGCGAGGTGAAACTGCGCGACCGCATTTCCAAGCTGGAGTCCGGCTGGCACCGCGAACGTGGCAGCGAGAAGCCCTCGGTCGGCGAAGAGGAGATCGCGCAGATCGTCTCGATGTGGACCGGCATTCCCGTGATGCGTATCGCGCAGGAAGAGTCGCAGCGCCTGCTCCAGATGGAAGAGGTTCTGCACTCGCGTGTGATCGGTCAGAACGAGGCTATCGAGAAGGTTGCCCGTGCTGTCCGCCGCGCACGCGCAGGTCTGAAAGACCCCAAACGCCCCATCGGCTCCTTCATCTTTATGGGACCGACAGGCGTTGGCAAAAGCGAACTGGCCAAGACGCTGGCCGAATTTATGTTCGGTAGCGAGGAATCCCTGATCAAAATTGACATGTCAGAGTTCATGGAGCGCCACGCGGCTGCCCGCCTGGTTGGTGCCCCTCCCGGATATGTTGGTTACGAAGAGGGCGGCCAGCTCACCGAGGCCGTGCGCCGCAAATCGTACAGCGTGATCCTACTGGACGAGATCGAGAAAGCGCACCCGGACGTCTTCAACATGCTGCTCCAGATTCTGGAGGACGGCAAGCTGACCGATGCTAAAGGGCGTACAGTGGATTTCCGCAACACTATCGTGATTATGACCTCGAACGTGGGCGCGTCTCTGCTCAATAAAGAGGCCTCGATTGGCTTTAAGCAGTCGCGAGACAAGGCCAAAGCGAACCAGGCCGAGTACGACGCCATGAAGGATAAGGTGCTGGGTGAATTGAAAAACACCTTCAAGCCTGAGTTCCTAAACCGTATCGATGAGGTCATCGTCTTCCATTCCCTGCGTATGGAGGAGATGTACTCGATCATCGAACTGCTGCTCAAGCGTGTCCGTACCCAGTTGACCGAACAGCAATTGGAACTGGTCATGCCGCAGACGGCGAAGGACTTCCTGATTGAGAAGGGCTTCGATGCGCAGTATGGCGCGCGTCCGTTGCGCCGAACTATTCAGCGCATGGTCGAAGATCCCCTGGCAGAAGGTCTGCTCAACGGCACCTTCCATCCAGGAGACCTGGTTGAAGCCATCGTCCTCGATAACGACTTGAAACTGCACGTGCGTAACCGTATCGAGCAGTTGCCACCGCCCGCGCCACCCGAAGCAGCTCTCTCTGCTGGCGGCAGCGAAGGGTCCAGCGGCGATTCGTCGCAAGGCTAAGTGTTAAATGTGAAAGCAGGTGGGATACACTCGTGGCATCCCATCTGCTTCGTTTTATCTGCACCCTTTCAACAGGCAAGCAGAGAGAGTCAGTTCATGGCAAAATTACGCACCAGATATATCTGCCAGCAGTGCGGTGGAGAGCAGAGCAAGTGGGCGGGCAAATGCCCCGATTGTGGCGCCTGGAATACCCTCGAAGAGACGACTGAACAGCCAGCAAGCACGACCCAGGCGCGTCGACCAACCGTCGCGGGCAAGGGTATCGTCGCGCAGGGTACGCAAATTCCCCTGGCGTTGCCGGAGATTCAGCCGCTCACGCAGGAACGCATCTCTGTAGGCTATGCTGAGGTAGATCGCGTGCTGGGAGGTGGACTGGTAGCGGGATCGCTGACCCTGGTCGGCGGCGAGCCGGGCATCGGCAAATCCACCCTGCTGCTGCAAGTGGCGGGCAAGATCGCGGCTCAGAGCGGGACGGTGCTCTATGTTTCAGGCGAAGAGTCGATTGAGCAGGTAAAAATGCGCGCCGAACGCCTGGAGATTAGCGGCGAACGACTCTATCTACTGGCCTCGATTGACCTGGAGGTGATTGCCGAGGCGGTCTATCGTCTCAAACCGGCGCTACTCATCGTTGATTCGATCCAGACGGTGCTCTCCAATAACCTGACCTCCGCGCCCGGCAGTATCGGTCAGGTGCGCGAGTGTACCTTGCAATTGATGCACCTGGCGAAAAGCACGCTGACCCCCGTTTTTATCATTGGGCATGTCACCAAAGAGGGGACAGTTGCCGGCCCCAAAGCGCTGGAGCATATCGCCGACGCGGTACTCTATCTGGAAGGTGAGCGCTACCATACCTATCGTTTGCTGCGTGGGGTCAAAAACCGTTTTGGCGCGACCCATGAAGTCGGGGTCTTCGAGATGCTCGGCGACGGCATGGCGGAGGTCGCCAACCCCTCAGCTATCTTCCTGGCTGACCGCTCGGCCACCGCCACTGGCTCAGCCGTGGTGGTTAGCATCGAAGGCACACGGCCCCTGCTGGTCGAGGTTCAGGCGCTGGTCACGCCCACCAACTTTGGCAACGCGCGCTGTACCACCAACGGCATTGAGTATAGTCGCTTGCTCATGCTACTGGCTGTGCTCACCAAACGCGTCGGACTGGCCGTGGGCAGCCACGATGTCTACGCCAATGTCATCGGCGGCTTTACGTTGGAGGAGCCGGCTATTGATCTGGGAGTGGCGGCGGCCATTGCTTCCAGCTATCGCGAGAAGCAGATCCCGCCGGATATGGCCCTGGTCGGAGAGGTAGGACTTTCGGGCGAACTGCGTCCGGTCAGCCGTCTCGGACTACGCGTGCGCGAGGCGGCCAAGCTGGGCTTTAAACGCTGTATCGTACCCAAAGCAGGCGGGGGGGCACATATCAAGGCAGAACTGGAAGGCTCTGGCCTGCCCACCGACTTCCATGTCTTTGCCTCTTCTTCACTTGCAGTGGCCCTGGAAGTTGCGTTACACTAAAAGGGTAGGACATTTTCTCGGTTGTCATACGAGGAAGAAGAGCGACATATTGACACACTTCCGGCGTCGAAACGAGTTTTTGACGATCCTGTTGGACATCACAAAAGTTGCAGGTTTTGTTATTGAAAACCCGCGGCATCTATGGTACGCTTAGTCTGTCAAAGGTAGATTCTCCTTGAAAATCGTTGAGGAGGGAAAAGACACAACGTAATACTGTTTGAACTGTCCTGATAAAGTACTTGCGGCTCAACAGGCATGTGAAAAAATCGGCATGGGTCACCCATGCACATAAGTGGTTTGAGCATTTCATTTGCTATCATTCTTCTTTTGTCATTATTCTTGACTTCAACCGCTGAAGAACCACATGCATGTAGCCCCTAGAGGTGCGCGTATCTGCACCTTTTTTGGAGGATGAAGGGATGTCCGTTAAAACCATTTCCCGGCTGGTCGGGGCCCTGGTAGCAATCGCAATTGTTGGCGCCTTATTCTTTTTGGACCCCAAGACGTTCGCCTCGCTCTGGTGGGCGGTTGGAATCGGCGGGGGGGCCGCCCTGATCGCGCTAATCATCACCCCGTATGTGACGGTTATGCCCTATCGCTGGATGCGCGAAAGCTCGGTCAGCGATCTGATAGCAGCGGTAGTAGGTCTGATGATCGGACTGATCATCTCGTTGCTACTCTTTACGGTGCTCTCAAACCTGCCCTTTAATCTGGGAAAAATCATGCCGTTTGTGGCGATGGTGGTACTCAGTTTCCTGGGCGTGGCCCTGGCTATCCAGCGCAAAAACGATTTCACTCATCTTTTTCAGAGCATCTTCGCCAGGCGTCCACGCGAGCGTGACGAGGAACGTGAGGAGAAGCGCCATAAAGATCGTGATAAGTTGAGCAGTGGTCCGCCGCAGATCCTGCCGGTGACGCAAATCTTGCTGGATACCAGCGCGATTATCGATGGACGCATCGCGGATATCAGCCAGACTGGTTTTGTCTCTGGCGCGCTAGTGGTGCCGCGCTTTGTGCTGGCCGAATTACAGCGCATCGCCGACTCAGCGGATACCATGCGTCGCAATCGTGGCCGACGCGGACTGGAGATGCTCCAGCGCCTGCAAAAGGACGCGACGGTGCCGATTGAGATCACCGACGCCGATGTTGAGGGCATTGTTGATGTGGATAGTAAACTGGTCAAACTGGCGCGTACCCTACACTGCCCGATTATCACCAACGATTTCAATCTCAATCGCGTGGCCGAGTTACAGGGCGTGAAAGTTCTGAACATCAACGAACTGGCCAACGCAGTGAAGCCGGTCCTGCTGCCTGGTGAAGATATGTACATCAAGATCATGCAGGATGGCAAAGAGCTGGGTCAGGGCGTAGGCTACCTGGACGACGGCACGATGATTGTGGTCGAGGGTGGACGACAATATATGGGCACGACCATCGAGGTCAATGTCACGCGTGTCCTGCAAACGGTGGCCGGGCGCATGATTTTCGCGCACCCCAAGCAGCAGCAGAGTGGGAACAGCGTCGCAGCGCCTACACCCACCCAATCCAGCAAGCAGAAACAATACTAAACAATCATGCAAGAACAAGCCACCGTGGTCATCGTCGCCGCTGGCTCCAGCCGCCGCATGGGTGGACGCGATAAGCTCTGGATACCGCTGGCGGGACGGATGATCCTGGCTCGCACTATCGATATCTTTGCGGCCTCGCCGCTGATCTCCACTATCGTTCTGGTACTCAATCCCGCGCGACTTGAGGATGCGCGGGATCTTTGTGCTCGCGAGGGCTGGAGCAAGGTCGGTGGCATCGTCCCCGGCGGTGAGCGGCGCCAGGATTCTGTGCGCGCCGGGCTGGAGAAGCTGGCCGAGATCGCGCCTGAGACGCGCTGGGTGATGATTCACGATGGAGCGCGGCCCCTTGTCACTCCACAGATACTTGAGGCTGGTCTGCAGGCCGCTCAGGAGCACCTGGCCGCGGTAGCCGCTGTGCCAGTGAAGGACACCATCAAACAGGTTGAGAATGGGATGATCTCCGCCACGCCTGTACGCGCGCACCTCTGGGCTGTGCAAACGCCCCAGGTCTTCTCTTTCCCACTCATCTATCAAGCCCACACGGGCCCGCTGATCCAGGAAGAGGCCACCGATGACGCGGCTTTGCTCGAACGGCTGGGTCATCCGGTGGCGATCTTTCCCGGCGCGTATAGCAACCTGAAAATTACCACGCAAGAAGATCTGCTCATGGCAGAAGCACTGCTCAAAGGACACCTCTTAACATGACGATACGTATCGGCTCTGGCTACGATATCCACGCCTTCGCGCCCAATCGCCCGCTTGTGCTGGGCGGCATCACTATTCCCCATGAGATGGGCCTGGCGGGCCATTCAGACGCGGACGCGGTGATCCACGCCATCGTTAATGCCCTGCTGGGCGCGGCGGCTCTGGGCGACATTGGGCAACACTTTCCCTCCAGCGATCCGCGCTGGCGAGATCAGCCCAGTTCCGTTTTCCTCGACTATACCCTTGATTTGTTATGTCAACATGGTTGGAGAATCGGCAACATCGACACCATGATTATCGCGGAAAGTCCGCGCATGGGGCCACACATCGCGGCCATGCGCGCCTACCTTGCCGAACGCCTGCACCTGGAGATCGAGCAGGTCAGCGTGAAGGCTGCCACCACCGATGGCCTCGGCTTCACCGGAAGGCGCGAGGGGATCGCGTGTCAGGCAGTGGCGCTGATCGAGCGGTGAACACGCTCGCGTGTGGGCATATTTTTGACGCGTGCAAAAAAATCAAGAGGGATGAGGTGCGCGCATTTTGAGGCGGACATAGCCCATTTATCCGCGATTGAAAACCAGGCGACCATTCATTCGTTGAAGTGAGTGTGGATATTTGGGGACTTGAAACACGAGGTTTTTAACTATGAGATGTATAAATTGCGGATTACCGCTCTCACCCACGCGCACGCCGAAAAACTGTCCACGCTGTGGCACCGCCGTAAACGCCGTTGAGGGTGTAGAGCAGTTGCCGTTTGGTCAGGCTGGCTGGAGCGGAGGGGGAACACCCCCACCATACAATGCCTGGGGGCAGGAGGTCTCAAACAATCCCCATCAGCCCATGAATCAGCAGTGGCAGCAGAACCAGTTTGGAGCGATGCCAGGGCAGGTCAGCGAAACGCCCGGCTCAATGAGATCGACGGGGCTGCCACAAGCGACACCTCCACCCAGGCGTCCCCTGGTTCCCGCGCAAAAAAAATCGGGTGCAGGCATAAAAATTGCGCTCGTTGGCTTGATTATAGCCTCCTTACTCGTGGCCGTCATCGCGATACTTGGTTTTGCGCGTCTGGGCAAAGCCTCGCCCAATACACAGAGCACAGTCGTGAATACATCGGCTGGCACCCAGGCAGCCACCTCGCCTACAACTGCCAGCGCATCTCCCACAGGCTCAGCATCGGCCACCGCGACTGGCACGGTCTATCCAGGCCAGCAATATATCGATGGCGCGCAGATGGTTACGGACCCAAAAACTGCGCAACCCACCAGCTCGTTTACCGTCGGCTCCAAGATGTACGTCACCTTTAACCTTCATCCCCCCACCACAGGTGGCGAAGCCTGCGTCTACTGGTACCTGAATAGCACGCAAATTGGTAATATTGTTACCCTCCCTGTACATCCTACCACACATAGCAGTTATGCCTACTCAATCTATGCTAGCGCTGGCCCAGCCTATGTGGAGATCGACTGGGCCAGCGATGCAACATGCGCTGACAAAATAGTTGCGCAACATGTCGATTTTACTGTGACAACGTAAATTTCGGTGCATATTAGTATGAAAGACAGCACGTATACAAGCGAGGATCACCAATAGATTAGATGATCCTCGCTTGTATACGTGCCTTTGCTTCTCTAGCGATTCTACAGCGACCCAACCCCAGCCAGAATTTCTGTCAGCCGTTGGCGCTCAAGCTCGGTGAGCGGTTGCAGCGGCATGCGTGGAGGGCCGCCATAGCCTGTGATAAGCTCCAGCGCCGCCTTCAGACCTGGGATGCTGTAGGTCGTGGTGACGGCGGTATTCGCGGCCACCAGGCGTCCCTGAAGCTGGCGAGCCTCGTCTAAATGCCCGCGTTCAAATAACTCCTGAAGTTGGCAGACCTGGCGGGGAAACACATTGGCCAGGGCAGCTACCGCGCCCACCGCGCCTACTGCGAGCGCGGGCAGCAGATAGCCCGCGCTCCCCGCAAAGACCGCGAAGCTACTCGGAGCCTGCGCCACAATCTGCGCCAACCTGGCCATATTGCCCGCGCTATCCTTCAGCCCGACGATATTTGGGTGGTCCGCCAGCGCGCAGACCAGCGCTGCATCAAGGTCAAGCCCGGCAGTGTTCAGCGGCATATTGTAGAGGAGCACTGGCAGTGGACTGGCATCGGCCACCGCGCGATAATGAGCCAGCAACGCCCGCTCATCCATGCGTCCCCTGAAATAAAACGGCGGCAACACCAGCGCGTAATTGCTGCCCGCCTGAGCCGCGTCCTGACAATGCTCGATGGTCGCGCGCGTCGATTGTTCGCCACAACCCACCAGCAGCAGGGCGTCCGCGCCCGCAGCCTCCCGCGCTGTCTCGACCACCTGAACCCGTTCGGCACGGCTGAGATGGACCGCCTCGCCATTGCTGCCCATGAGCACATAGCCCGCAATCCCCGTCTGGGCCAGGTTGTGGATATGGCGCTGGTACGTCGGCAGGTCGAGATCTTCGTTGGCGTCAAAAAACGTGGGCAGAGGCGGATACACTCCTCTGCGCAAGGGCATAGCTGCTGGCATTGTTTTATCCTCTCTTTTTGTCATGCTCCGAAGCACATTTTTGTAGCAAACATCCGTGTATCTTGCAGCATACCATACAGACTGGGAATATTGGCCGGGATGCGTAATGCGCGCCCCTCCCTGTGGATTTCGTGGGTGTATCTCCGAGAACAGGTATGTTACCGCAAAAGCACCAGCGCGATCACGACGATTAGTAGCAGGCAGATACCGACAAGGCTGACTGTGAGCAGGGCGTTGCGGCGGGCGGCAGCGGCGCGCAGGGTGGAGACGCGCTTATTCTCCGCGGGGCACCACTGAGAGCGCCGACAGTGCGGGCAAAGCGGGAAAAGTTCGTAGGGATGGTAGAGGGCGTCGCCATGTAGCGGATCGTGGATCTCCGCGCTGGCAAAAACCGCCTGACAATGGGTGCAGCGTAGAAGCAGGTACTCGGCCCAATCGCGAGCATGGCAGACGGGACAACTCAACGGAACCTCTGTAGCAGTTGGCACGGACCAGCTATGGTGGCAGCGCTGGCAGCAGTAGGACGCGCCAGACGGTGTCATCGTCGCGTCGGACAGCACGCCACGCAAGAGACCATCCCATTGCAAATGCTCGGCCTGTTCGGGGGTGAGCTGGTAGACCGTCTCGGCCAGCTTAAACGTCACGGGCGCGGTCTGGGGGATACTCAGGTCTGGAAATACATAGCGGCCCTGCTCGGCAGTGCTTTTGCGCGCGCGGGATTGGTCACGATCCGCGAGGCCGTCTGCGAATGTAGAACGCGCACCGGAATGCCGGTCGTCATAAGCCCTGCGCGCCTCCGGGTCGCTCAGCGTCCGGTACGCCTGCAACAGACTGCGCATACGTTCCTCAGCGTCATTTCCCTTATACACATCGGGATGATATTGCAAGGCCAATCTCTTAAATGCGGCTTTGATCGCATCGGTGTTGGCACGCGCGTCCACGCCCAGCACTGTGTAGTAATCGTTTGATGTATCCATACTTAGAAAACTACGCCCCTGTTTCTTTTCATAATGAGAAGGAGGATTACTTCTTCACAAGCGCCCACGGTTCTCCGCCGCAGGGATATAGATTTTTGTCTCTCAAGTGCCGTTATCATAACAAAGGGAGTCTATAAAATCAACACATTTCGACCTGATCTCCATTGCAGCGATGCGCCAGGAGATGATCTATTCTATGCAGGCGATGTGCAGCCCATCCGCGGGCGGGCGCGGGCAAGCGCTCAGGAGTCCGGGCGTAACGACTCCAGCACCTCGAAGACCTCTTTGCGCGCGCGCTCGTTGTTAGCCATTTCCGCACGCACTTTCTCGCACCCATGCATGATCGTGCTATGGTCGCGCCCACCCAGCGCCGCGCCAATCTGGAGCAGCGAGGCATCCGTCTCTTCGCGCATGAGATACATCGCCACCTGGCGTGGCCAGACCGTCTCGCGGGCGCGGTGCTTGCTCTGCATGCGCTCGGCCTCGACGTGATAATAGCGACAAACGCCTTCTAAGACCGCCTGCGCCGTCAGCATGGTGCGCGAGATCGACGGCTGCGGGATCGCGCTGCCATACACATGTTCTAATGCCTGCGAAGCCAGTTCCACCGAGAGCGCCACATCGTGGAGGGTCGCAAAAGCAATCACGCGGTTCAGTGCACCCTCCAGTTCGCGCACACTGCTGCACTCTGGGCGCGCCACATACTCGATCACCGCGGCAGGCACGGCGAAACGCAGCGATTCCGCTTTAGAGCGCAGAATTGCCAGGCGGTGTTCATACTCCGGCGGCTGCACATCGGCCAGCAGACCCCATTCGAAACGCGAGCGCAGACGATCTTGCAGGCTGGGAATCGCTTTCGGCGGCCTGTCGCTGGTGACGATAATCTGTTTATTCGCGCTATGCAGGGTATTAAAGGTATGAAAAAATTCTTCCTCGGTTGACTCTTTTCCGGCAATAAACTGAATATCATCGACGAGCAGGATATCGATCTGGCGATACTTGGCGCGAAATTCTTCAGTCTTTTGAAAGCGGATCGCGTTAATAATCTCATTAGTAAACTTTTCGGAAGTCACATAGAGCACATTCAAACCCGCCAACTCGCCGGTATGCCCAATTGCGTGCATCAGATGGGTTTTCCCCAGGCCAACGCCGCCGTAGAGGAAGAGCGGGTTATAGACGCGTCCTGGATTCTCCGCCACAGCCAGCGAAGCGGCATGGGCTAGTTGATTAGATTTTCCCGTAATAAATGCATGAAACGTATAGCGCGGATTTAGCATCCCTTCGCCGGCAAAAAAGAGGCCGGGTTGAAACCCCTGTGCATCGGTGTGGCGTTCGCGCGTGTTCTGCGGGTAGGGAGAGGAAGGGATCGCGCCGGGGCTGCGATGGGCCACCGGGCGCGTCGTCGCTGGCGAGGTCGAACTGGCAGTAAACGCGGACTCCTCCTCCATTTTCTGTTGCAGAGCCGCCAGACGGCTCTTCGAGGAGATGCGAGATCCCCGCCTGACGGGACGAGGGAGCGGAGAAGGAGACAGCAGGGAATCGAGCGTCTCACTTGTAGCGGGCGGTTCGTGCGCGACCACAAAACGTACCGCAATTTCCTGGCCTGCCGCTTCTTCCAGCGCTGCGCGAATCATAACAATATAGCGCCCATCCATGTGGGTTTTGACAAAAGGTGTCGGCACAGTCACCACCAGCACCTCGTCCTCAAACGAGAGTGCTGCGGTCCCCTGAAACCAGGTAGTAAAACTCTGCGCTGAAACTTTTGTGCGTAATCGTTCTAATGTTGCTTGCCAGATTTGCTTTGCATTCACGGAGCGGCCTGACCCTCTTCATTTCGGTATAGCAGAGGGAATGGTAGCATTAAAATCGCGCGATGTAAAGTCTTTGGTCCTAAAGTGAGAGCTAATTCATAGGAATTTCATTCAAATTACTATATACTACTATCCAAACGCTGAGTATCAGTCAAAATCTCTCAGGAATATCGTTTGGAAGGCGTGGTATGCTGGTCTGCAAGGGGTTGGGATAAGCATGCAGCCAATGAAGAGATACCTATCGATTGTAGGAGTTTTGTTTCATGAAGAAATCACTGTTCTTGTCATCTGTAGCGCGTTGGCCTGGGGTACGCCTGCCGAAAACTGGGCGCGTGGTACGCAGCCCGCAGAAATATATCGGTCTATTTTGCGGGGCGACGAGCCTTATTCTCATCAGCATGCTGTTCAGCGCGTGCTCTAATCCTTTTGGGAGCGCCAGCACATCGGGCACATCTGCTGCGGCCAGCGGGCAAGAGCTGAGCGCGCTGCACTGGTGTGGGAAGCCGTTGATGGTCTTCCACGACGAAAAGGCCGCAGCAACGGGCACTCCCACAGCATCGGCGATTACTGATTGGTCTGTGGTGAAAAACAACCTCGGTTTTACCATTTACCTGCCAGCGTCCTTACCGCAGGGGAGCTGTCTGGTCAGCGCTCAGGCAACGATTCACGACGCGATCTACGGGGGCAAGGGGAGTTTTACGATTGGCTATTTGCTGCCGGATCACACGTCATTAAGCCTCTCTGAAGCGCCATTGAAGTTAAAGAGTGGAGCGTTCCAATGCGAACAGAACGCGACGCCAACGAGCAATAGCAAGCCTGCGACAACCCCAACGGTCAGTACGCCGACTATTCAGTTGTGCTCTGGAGCAAAAAACACCACCAATATCGTCATAGGAGGCGCGGGCAGCGTTCAACATCTCCAGCAGCTTTTTGATGGGTTGCAGCCAGATGTCACCTGGATGCCTGCATCCTAAACTAGTTGGCGGAGATCGGGAGTCATGTGTACTTGAGAGTAGTCAAGCGCCTTTCTTCTCTACTTATCGCGCTCTTGCTTATTCTGATCACATGGATGATCTATCGTAGGACGCGCCGGTATATGTGGCGGCAAATTGGAAATATCAGGCGGTTTCTGTACAGGAGTAGGAGTATAAGCACAGATACTCGACGCCTCAGGAGCAGTTCTGATATAATGTCGGCAAGCATTGCACACGAAAATACATACATATTGTCTATGTCATCAAGGGGAGGAACTTTCACGATGGATAAATGTCCCTATTGCGGGGCCGAGACCCGACCTGGAGATAATTTCTGTCTTAATTGCGGCAACCGTTTGCCCGCACCAGCACAAGCAGCCGGGGGCACAAACGACGCGGCACAGACCGCCGAAGAGCAGTGGTCTCCGACTATCAAAGCCGGGTCAGATGATTTCGATGCGCCTACGATGCGCAACGATGGGAATGGTACAGATGTAGCGGTAGCGGCGCCGCCAGCACCACCAGCCATCGAGAAACCCGCGCGCCTGACATTACGCACGGACAACGGCGAGTCTTTGCAGGAGTTTACCCTGGATAAGCCGGAGTTTACTATCGGGCGCGCTCCCAACAGCGATATTCTTCTCTCCAAAGATAAACTGACCTCGCGCCGTCACGCCACCATTCGCTATGAGGACGGGACGTATTCCTTGCAGGATGAGCATAGCGCGAACGGGACGTTTGTGAATGGGCAGCAGTTGGAGGAAAAATCTCCCTATCAACTGCACGATGACGACCATGTGAGCATTGGCGAGTACGAGCTGGTTTTCCATACTAGCGCAGTCGAGATCTCGGACATGCCTACTATCGTAGCTCCGTCGGGCGCGCAGGGCTTTGAAACCCAGCCGGACCCACAACTGACCACGCCGAGCACCGACGAATATGGCACACGCCCCTGGGAGGAAGATGGTAGTAATGCCAACCAGCCTGCCGCACCTGTTGCGGTCGCTGAGAAACCTGCGGTACCGGAGAAGCCCGCAGATACTCCTCCCCCTCTACCAGTTCACCAGCCAACCATTTCCGCGCCGCTTGAGCCAAATGGCGTGACCTTTGGGCGCATGACGAGCCTGCCGCAGCCCCAGTTGCCCGATGTCGCGCCCCTGGTGGCAGCTCTGGCCACCCTGGATGGGCAGGTCTCCGCGCTCCAGGAGCAGTTAAACGCGAGCCAGGAGGAGATGCGCAACCACGAGTCAGAGATTGCGCAAACCACCAACCAGCTGCGTACCAGTGTACAGAAGGTTGCCGAGCGCATGGATAGCACCATTGCTGAAGTGGCGCGCAGTCGCGAGCAATTGGCCTGGGCCGAGCTCCTCCAGTTGATGGACGATGTCATGAACAATCCGCGCGACATCGAGTATGTGACCAAACTGGCCCGCAAAGCGCGCGAACTGAATAAGGTCTTCCAGATCCACCAGAATGTGCTCAATACGCTGGCAGAATGCACCAGCCTTCTGCGCAGCCTGAGCGGTGACGAACGGTCGTAAGTGTAGAACCAACCCAGGCATACGACTTCTCACGCAAGGGCATGCTCTCAGAAATGCGAGAATGCCCTTGTGTTTTATCTGGAAAGGCTTCCAGCAGATATATTCATGCACAGACAAGAGTATGATGCCATTATTATCGGGGCTGGCTTAGGTGGCTTGCTGAGCGCCGCGCAACTGCTCCAACGCGGCAAACGCGTGGTGATCCTCGAACGTTTACCCCATTGTGGTGGCCGCTTTACCGCCAAAACGTTCCAGGGCGCGCAGATCAGTACAGGAGCGGTCCATATGTTGCCTTTTGGCAGCAGTGGTGTGCTTTCACACACACTTCAACGCCTGCGCATCCCCCACCGTATTTTCGACGCTGATGTATTTGGCTCTTTCCATGTGCGCGGCAAACAGATTCGCGCGCGCGGCATCCTCGGCGTTTTCAAGGTGCTGGGTCCGCGCGAATTTTTCTGGCTGGCCTATACAGGCTATTTGCTCTTCTGCACCTCTCTACCCACGCATGAGCTATCTCTGCCATTTGATACGTGGCTGGCGCGTCATGTCGATGTGCGACGCAATCCGACGCTGGTAGCTTTTTTTGCCAGCATCTCGCGCTTTTCTCTCAGTTTGCAACTCTACCAGGTCACGACCGAAGAGGTGATGCGCACGGTCAAGCATATGCTACGCTTTGGCGCACCTGGCATTCTGGAAGGCGGCTGTGGCGCGCTGACTGGTGAATTGGAACGCCGCGTACACGCGCAAGGGGCCGAGCTGCGCCTACGCTACGATGTGCGGCAGGTGCTGCGCGAAGATGGGCAGGTGAGCGGCGTGCGCGCCCTCAACAAAGCCAGCGGCGAGGAAGAGCTGCTGCTGGCCCCACTGGTCGTCAGCGATATTGGGCCGCGCGCGACCAGGGCGCTGCTCAACAATCAGCAGGTCAAACAGGCTGAGGTGCTCAAACAGCAGAGCGCGGAGAGAGCGCTACACCAGGAAGACGCACCCCGGCAAATGCAGCAGCCCGAAGCTATCGGCCTGAAAGTCCATCTGCTCAGCGATGTTTCATTGATCCCTCACAAGGGCATTCTCTATTGCCTGGATACGCAGCGCATCGCGGGCATGGTCCAGCCAACCAACTCGGACCCGTGCCTGGCGCCGGAGGGCAAGCACCTGCTCATCAGTCACCAGGTGATCCAGAGTGAGAATATTGAAGAGGAGAAAGCCCTGGCTCTGGCCGACCTGCGCAAACTGTTCGGCGCAACTTTTGAGCAGCACTGTCGCGTGCTCACCATGAGCGTTTATCGCGGAGAATGGCCGGTGAACCGCCTGGCGCAGGGCACCGATGTAGAGGCGGCGACCTCTGTACGCGGCCTCTATCTGGTCGGTGACGCGGTCAAACCGGCGGGCTATCTGATGGTCGAAGGCGTAGCTCAGAGTGTCAATCAGGTGCTGGACCTGCTGGACGCCAGTGAACAGAAGCAGACTGAAGATGTTTCCACACGTCACGTTATTTCTCCACCATCGCGGCTCAAAGCACTGCGCTGGCTATGGGAAGCTCCTGGTAATTCTTGATTCAGGGCGGACTAAGCCGTGCTTATGCTATTTTTCCAAGAGATCGATTGACAAGCAATAGTTTGTAACAACAAGGTAAAAACATGACGATATCCACTCCTGGCTATTTGATCGAGGGCGGGACACCACTCTACGGGACCGCGCAGATCAGTGGTGCAAAAAACGCGGTGACAAAAATGGTGATTGCGACACTCTTAACCGAGGATCTCTGTACACTGCGCAATGTACCGTTGATTGGTGATCTCGACCTGACCCTGGCACTGTGTCGCGACATGGGAGCGGAGATCAAGCTACGAGATCACACGTTGTCTATCCAGACACCGGGCATCAATTGCTCGATTGTTTCTAGTGAAGTGGGTGGTCTGAACCGCATGGCCATTCTCACAGTGGGGCCGCTGCTGCACCGCTGTGGCGAGGCGGATATTCCTATGCTGGGGGGCGACCGCATTGGTCTGCGTCCGATTGATTTTCACATCAATGGATTGAAGTCTATGGGTGCCGAGGTTACGGAAAAAGCGGGACGTTACTACTTTCACAATCCGCATGGTCTGCACGGCGCCACCATCACCCTGCCTTTCCCCAGCGTCATGGCCACCGAGAACTTCCTGATTACCGCAGCCCTGGCCAGGGGCGTGACCGTCATTGAGAATGCGGCTCTGGAGCCGGAGATCACCGACCTGATCAAATTCTTGCAGAAAATGGGTGCGATTATCGAGATCAAGATTGATAGGCGCATTGTCATCGAGGGTGTTGAGCAACTTCACGGGGCCAAACACACGTTGCTGAGTGATCGCAATGAAGCGGTTTCGCTGGCCACAGCAGCTTATCTCACGAAAGGCGATGTCTACCTGCGAGGCGCGCAACAGGATACGTTGCTGACCTTCCTCAACACGCTCTCCAAAATGCGCCTGAAATTCGAGATCGATGACGAGGGTATCCGCTTTATGAGCGAGGATCGTCCGCCGCCAGCCATCGCCCTGGAGACCGATGTCCATCCAGGCTTCATGACCGACTGGCAGCAACCTTTCACGATTCTGCTAACCCAGGCTGATGGCATGTCCGTGGTACACGAGACCATCTACGAGGATCGCTTTGGCTACACAAGCGCGCTGACAGGCATGGGCGCGCATATCGGCCTCTACACCAAATGCCTGGGCGAGATCCCCTGCCGTTTCCGCGAGAAACAGCACGTCCATAGCTGCGTTGTGCGCGGACCCACCCCGCTGCACGGCACCACGCTGCACATCCCCGATATTCGCGCTGGCTGCTCCTACATCCTGGCCGCCCTCTGCGCCCACGGCACCTCGCACGTCCTGGGCATCGAGCATATTGAGCGTGGCTACGAAGACCTGCATGTGAAGCTGCGCGGGCTGGGCGCGAAGATTGAGCGCGTTGAAAATTAAATAATTGAGTCGTGGTGGTTGAGTGGATCTGTGTGTAGGCAGCCTGTTCAGCCATCTCACATCCTAAAGCATGACAATATATTCATCATTCGCCCATCCAGATATTTCGTGCTCAGATCTCCTGGTATTCTGCTTGAATTTCGTTTATTTGCATGGTATACTTCGCCCATAGAACCGTTATGTTGTTTCCATCGTATCAAATCACGTGGTATTTAGAAAGGGCAGAGGTATGAATCAAGACGAATTGCAAACATTGCGTTTGATGATGCGTGAAGAATTCGGCAC
>CAXUEY010000012.1:0-13813 GCA_964250225.1 uncultured Ktedonobacteraceae bacterium
AGGAAGGGATCACGTGCGGTGATGCGCTTCTCGCTGGGAGCGAAACAGGGAAGGAGAACCACTTCTGAAGTGTATACCATCCAGGCTGTACTGTTTTCGCGTGTAACCAGATGAACTACCTATTGTTTTTCTATCAGTACCAGGGTCCCATTTCATCGATGCAACTGCATGCAAACATGGAACAGGCGGGCCGTGGTACCGTTTTCTGAACGTTGGTGTACCTCGTTAGTATCGGAGCAACCAGAGGGTGCTCGCCTCGACATAGCACTCACAGGTGCTTTCCGTGTGTCGATGGTTACAGTATACCTGGTACCATTCTCCATCGTCAATGTTATAGTACCAGGGTAATGTTTTTCGTCTTATACTCATACATTCTACTTCTTGTAAACTAGCTGCTCAGGCGCGTTGAGATAGCTAACCACTCCGGCAGATAAAAAGATGGCTCTTCCTTATGGGGAAGAGCCATTCAGCCTGACATTGCTAGAGCTAAGAGATATGCTCGTTATCCTAGCTGCCCTTTCACCACTTCGGCCATTGCTTTGATAAACAGTGGCGAGGTGTTGAGCGATTCGGTGCGGGCGAAGACAATGCCATGTTCTTCGGCCTGTTCGCGGGCGCCGATTTCGATATCATAGAGGATCTCCAAATGGTCAGCCAGGAACTGGACCGGGGCGATCAGCACATGCGTGTGACCGGCGGCCTTGAGTTCGGGCATGATATCGGCAAAATCGGGCTTGAGCCACTCTTCGGGCGTATGACCCGCGCTCTGATAACAGAACATCCAGCGTTCAGCAGGCAGCCCGACGAGGCGCGCAACCGCCTCGGCTGTCTCTTTGAGCGCGTCGATATAGCCCGGCTCCTTCTCCACCACGCGTTTGGGCATACTGTGCGCGGTGAGCAGCACAGGAACGCGTTCGCGCACATCGGCGGGCAGCTTATCCAGCGCCTGGCTGACACGTTCGGCGATGGCATATAAAAAGAAAGGTTGCAAGTGCCAATCTTCGGCGATCTTGAGTTGCAGGTCCGCGCGGTTCAGGTCGGCCACGGCGTCTTGCAAGGTGCGCACATAGCCACTCATGATAATCGGTGAGTACTGGGGCGACATAATCACGCCAACTAGCTTCTGCGCGCCTTGCGCGACCTCTGGCACGACATCGGCGATAAAAGGTGGTGCGAAACGCATCCCGGCCATGACATGGAAGTGTGGCCCTTCTGGATACTGTGCGTTCAGCTCATCCTGCAAGGCTGCACCCTGCTCGCGGGTAATCGGTAGCAATGGTGAGCCGCCGATCAGCTTGTAGCGACGGCGAAATTCCGTGAGTAGCTCGTCGTCAGCCGGACGTCCCCCGCGCACATTTTGCAAGTAGACGGGCAGATCGTCCAGGGTGGCCGGCGAGCCATAAGTCATCAACAAGACTCCAATATGCTCTGTAGACATTTTTTGCTCCTCAAAAAGGGCTGCTGGCATCGTCTGCACCGATAACACCACAGCCGTGAAAACATGGCGAGTTAGCGCGCGGAAAGCGTATGCACGGTCTCGACGATACGTTTGAGCATCTCTGGTTCCGTGGGGGCCAGCACGCCATGACCGAGATTGAAAATATGGCCGGGCCGGTTCTCAGCGCGCTTGAGCACATCCTTCACGCCCTCCTCAATCGTCTCCCAGGGCGCGAGCAGCAGGGTTGGATCGAGATTGCCCTGAATGCCACGTTCATAGCCAATGCGCTGCCAGGCTGTATCCAGGTCGTAGCGCCAATCGACGCTGATGATATCGCCGCCCGCCTCGGTCATAGCCTCCAGCAGCGTACCCGTACCCGTGCCAAAGTGGATCGAGGGTGTACCCGTCTCTTTGACCGCCGTGAAGATGCGCTGTGTGTAGGGTAGGACAAAGCGGCGATAGCTGCTGGGGTTAAGCGAACCGACCCAGCTATCGAAAAGCTGTACCACATTCACGCCGGCCTTGACCTGCGCCACCAGGTAGCGCACCGTTGTCTCGGTCAGCTTCTCCATCAGCGCGTGCCAGATCTCCGGCTGGCCGTACATCAGCGACTTGGCAAGGCCGTAGTCGCGCGAGGGCCGCCCCTCGATCAAATAACAGGCAAGGGTGAAGGGCGCGCCAGAGAAGCCGATGACCGCCTGTTTGCCCTCCAGTTCGCGGCACAACATGCGGATGGCCTCCATCACATAGGGCGTGGACTCCTCGGCCTCCACCACGCGCAGCCGCTCGACATCCTGCATACTGCGAATGGGATTGTGGATAACCGGGCCAAGATCGGGCTGGATCTCCAGCGAGACGCCCATTCCCTCCAGGGGCAGCATAATATCGGCGTAGAGCACCGCGCCATCCACACCCAACTGCTGTACCGGCATCAACGTCACCTGCGTACACAGCTCAGGCGTTTTCGCCATCTGCAAAATATCGTAACGTTTGCGCAGCTCGCGGTACTCAGCCAGACAGCGGCCCGCCTGGCGCATAAACCAGACAGGCGTGGCATCCGGCTGGCGATGGTGGCAGGCATCCATGAAGCGTGCCACTCCGGTATGAGCCGGAAACGTCTGTGCAGATGTATGTTTCATAGTCTTTTCTGTCCTTTTTCTCAAAAAGTACGCAATGCAGCCAACGCGCCCGCGCTAGACCTCGAAAATAAGCATTGCTTTCGCATATCATAACGCACCCAACCGCCAGATAGCAAGAGAAATCTATGCAAAGCTCCAGAGAATTGGTAGCAATGCATAGATTTCCACATGTTTTCTTTCATCACCTTCCCTCAGAATGTTACAGGCGTTGCTCTCTTCCCAGCAGCACGACTCTCTCTCTATATAGTTGCCTGATCCCGCTCAATCGTTATATACCTGTTCTTGTGTAATTTGGATGTATAAATGCAATATATATGGGAGGAGAATCACAAAAAGATTCCTCCTCTACATTTTCAGGAAAGGAGGAAAAGCGATGGTTATCCTTAAATGCCCGGCGCGTGGTTGCATGGGCGGCATTCTGTATGTTACAGGACGTTGCACAGTCTGCCACGGCTGCGGCGTAATCCCAAGGGAGCGTCTTGAACCCAGAAGAGCATGCACAGCTGCTGGGCGCCTTCCAGGATGAGATGCAGGCGTTTACAGTGTTCTTGAAGCGCGTGTATTTTGAGGCGCCAGAGATCGTGTAAGGTTATGAGATTTGACTTTTCGGCCAGCGGAGGTTATCATATACCTATCCTATTTTCGGAGGTACCATTCACCATGCACTCAGCCACAGCAAAGGTGTTGCTAAGCTAAGTGAGCTGTTTCTACAACTGAACATGGTCGTTCGTAGGCGAGGTCATTGCTATGATTTCGCTGCGCTACAAATACGACTATGCTTTTCTTGAGATGGGCTACAGCATCGAGAGATACTATGCTCTGCTGTAGACTTCGTTTTCGAGCTTCATAATCAGTCCACTTTGCCTCGCAGGGCTTCTTTGGCCTGTCTGCTTATCGCAGACAATAGCTACCTTGCCTTTCTTTCAGCATCACCTCTCCCCACCACACGTAGCCATACCTGGCTAGCCTCTGTTCATATCGAGCAGAGCACATGCTGCATACACATATCATGTGTGCCTCTATTCCATCACATGTACTGTAACGCTCTTGAGCGGAAGAAAGAAAATATCTTGATACGCGTGAATATACCCCCTTTTCAGGCGCTGAAGCGCTACTGGCGGCTACTATCTCACTATCTGCGGCACCAGAGGCTGCGTATGAGCTTGCTGACAATGATCCTGGGGGGCACCATCTGTGTACGGGTGGTCACGCCATTGGTGGCGAGCTACTTCATCGATCAGGCGACTTCTGGCGGCGATTTGCGCGGTCTAATCGTTCTGGCGCTGCTGACGATGGGCCTGGCTCTGGCGGGTCAGGGCCTGGCTGTTGCCGAAACCTATGTGGCCGAAAATGTGAGCTGGGCGGCCACAAACGAGCTACGCGCCGATCTGATCGCTCATCTGCTACGGCTGGATGCCACGTTTCACACGGCCCACACACCAGGCGAGCTGATCGAGCGCGTAGACGGCGACGTGTCTACGCTGGCCCGCTTTTTCTCACGCTTTGTGGTCTATGTACTCGGCAACGGTCTCTTGCTGCTGGGCGTGCTCGGCCTGCTCTATCACGTGGACTGGCGAGTAGGGTTGGTAATGAGCGCCTTTGTCGCGCTGGCCTTGATCGCCATGTTGCGCATCCGCGCTATTGCCATACCTTCCTGGGCGGCGGATCGCCAGGCCAGCGCCACGTTCTACGGCTTTCTGGGTGAATACCTGGCTGGTCTGGAGGATGTTCACTCCAGTGGGGCGGGCGCGTTTGTGCTGCGCCGCTGCGCCGAGGTGATGCGCTGGTGGCTGGTCGTGACGCGCAAGGCACAGATGTGGGGCTACAGCCTGGCCGCCACCAGCGAGGGCCTGTTTGTACTTGGCACGGTGGTGGCCTTTGCCT
Source organism: uncultured Ktedonobacteraceae bacterium (assembly GCA_964250225.1). Lineage (GTDB taxonomy): Bacteria > Chloroflexota > Ktedonobacteria > Ktedonobacterales > Ktedonobacteraceae > Paraktedonobacter. The sequence goes on from CAXUEY010000012.1 coordinate 4,462, forward strand.
TGAGCGCCATGCTGTTCCAAGCGGGCACGCTGACTATCGGCACTGTCTATCTAATCTTTCAGTGTACCGAAATGTTGCGCCGGCCAACCGAGCAGATGCGCCGCGAAATGCAGGATCTGCAACAGGCGGACGCCAGCATAGGCCGTGTCGCGGCGCTGCTGGATATCGCGCCGGGTGTGGCCGATGGACCCGGTGTCGCGCTGCCATCAGGCCCCCTGGCAGTGGAGCTGGACGGCGTTTTCTTTGGCTATGCCCAGGACGCTCTGACCCTGCGTGACATCAACGTGTCGCTTGCGCCGGGCCGCGTGCTGGGTGTGGTGGGGCGCACAGGGAGCGGTAAGACAACGCTGACGCGGCTCCTCACGCGCTTCTACGATCCACTGGTGGGCGTTGTGCGTTTGGGAGGCGTGGACCTGCGGGCGGTGCGTCTCACGGCGGTTCGCTCACGCGTCGGGATGGTCTCTCAGGAGGTTCACCTCTTCCATGCCAGTGTGCGCGACAACCTGACGCTCTTCGACGATGGCGTGTCGGACGAGCACATCAGGGCCGTCCTGGATACGCTGGACCTGACCGGCTGGTTGCGAGAACTACCGAACGGACTGGACACCCCGCTGCTGGGTGGGAACGCTGGACTCTCCGCGGGCCAGGCCCAGGTGCTGGCCTGCGCGCGCATCTTACTACGCGATCCCGACCTGGTGATCCTGGACGAGCCATCCTCGCGTCTCGATCCTGCCACAGATCGGCTGGTACATGCGGCACTGGGTCGTCTGCTCGCGGGTCGGACCGGCATTATCGTGGCGCACCGACTGACCACGCTAGCCTACGCCGACGACATTCTTATTCTGGAGGATGGGCAGGTGCGCGAGTATGGCCCGCGGCTTGCTCTGGCTGCTGACCCTACTTCACGCTTTACCGCGTTGCTACGAGCCGAAACTTTGGAGGTTACGATATGAAGCCACTCCCAACCTGGCGCTATCTGATGAAAATGGCCCGCTACCGGCCCTGGCTCTACTTGCTCCACGCGGCCCTGTGGGGCGCGTACAACCTGTCGTGGTTGCTGGCGGGCCTGGTCGCTCAGGCCTTCTTTGATACACTCACCGGACAAACCCACCTGCCCGTGGGTACAACGGGGCTGATCGTGCTGCTGGTGGTCCTCGCCGTGAGCCGCGCCGCCTCGGTATTCTGCGGTGGTCTGGTGGAGATTCTCACGCGCTTCACCATGAGCGGGCTACTGCGTCGCAACCTGCTGCGACATATCCTGGAGCGGCCAGGGGCGCAGGCCCTGCCCTATTCTATAGGCGAGACCATCAGCCGTTTTCGCGATGATGCTTATCAAGCTGAGGATGCGGTGGATTGGAGCGACGAGATTACGGGCCAGGGTCTGTTTGCCGTAGGGGCATTTTTGGTGCTCTTGCATATCGATGCCCGCATGACCCTGGTTGTCATCCTGCCCCTCGTGGTTGTGACTATCGTCTCGCGCTGGGCGAGCACCGCGCTGGGCCGTTATCGTGCCGCCAGCAGCCAGGCCACCAGCGTGGTCACGGGAGCCATCGGCGATATCCTGGCGGGGGTACAGACGGTGCAGGGGGCTGCTGCCGAGGCGCGCACCGTGGCCCACTTCCGTCGACTGAACGAGCAGCGCCGTAAAACGATGCTGGCAGATCGCCTGGCAACGCAGTCTCTGGACGCCATCACGTCCAATGCGGTGAGCCTGGGCACGGGCCTGATTATGCTACTGGCCGCTGGCAGCCTGCGCGGTGGCAGCCTGACCGTGGGCGACTTTGCTCTGTTTGTCGCGTACCTGGGCTTCATCGCCGATTTTACCACTGGTCTCGGCCAATTCCTGGCTCACTACCAGCAAACCGGTGTTGCTTTCACCCGCATGAGTGACCTGCTGGGTGGGTCGCAGCCAACCGCGCTGGTGGAACATACGCCGCTTTACCTGCACGGACCGCTACCTGGCATTGCGCAGCCAGTGTGTAGCCCAACAGAGCGCTTGAAAATCCTGGAGACACGAGGGCTGACCTATCGCCACCCACAGTCGGGGCGCGGGATCGCCGATGTGGACCTGCGCCTGTCGCGCGGCACCCTGACGGTAGTGACGGGACGCACAGGGAGCGGCAAGACAACGCTCCTGCAAACCCTCCTGGGCTTGTTACCCACGGAGATAGGTGAGGTCCGCTGGAACGGTCACGTTGTGGACGACCCGGCTGGATTCTTTGTGCCACCCCACGCCGCGTATACGGCACAGGTGCCGCGCCTGTTCAGCGAGACGCTCAAGCAGAACATCCTGCTGGGGCGGCCCGACGATCCCGCGTCCCTGGCCGCAGCCGTGCGAGGCGCCATTCTAGAGCGCGACGTGCAGGCACTGGAGGCAGGTCTGGAAACGCCCGTGGGGACACGCGGCGTCAAGCTCTCAGGTGGCCAGGTCCAGCGTACAGCCGCGGCGCGTATGCTGGTGCGTGACGCAGAGTTGTTGGTGATCGACGACCTGTCCAGCGCGCTGGATGTCGAGACCGAACACGCCCTCTGGGAACGTCTTTTTGAACAGAAAGAGGCGACCTGCCTGGTCGTCACGCACCGCCGCAGCGCCCTGCAACGTGCCGATCACATCATTGTTCTCAAGGACGGCAGGATCGACGCGCAAGGGACGCTGGACAAGCTGCTCGCAACCAATGATGAGATGCGAAGATTGTGGCGAGGAGATGAGGGAAATGAGTATGCTTAGCCTGTGAATCTACAACATAAGCGCGTCGGTCCAGGTTAGGGATCAACCCTAACCTGGACTGATCTTATTCCCCCCCCCGCCCCCCCCCCCCGACGCGCTTATGTATGGCATATTGGATCAATCCAGACCTCGGCTTGCGCTGAGAATTACCCGACGCTATAATAAACAAGCGTCAAATTTTTCACATCGAGTAATTCCAGGCACGGAGGATCGGCTTGTGGCCAATGAACCGATTACCTCGGCCAACTGGCGCGTCAGGGCAAGATCGAGGCGAAAAAACGCGCTGGACACTGGTACGCTTCACAGGCGACGCTCCAGGAATACTTTCAGACAGCCCACGAACAGGCGCGGGGACGCCCTCGTGGTACACCATAGGCCCTATTGGGCGCGATAGACATTAAAATGCGTGAAACTGGCGCTGCCACTGGTTGTGGTAAGGGTACCGACGACAACACCTATTCCACCACTGGCAAACGTGCTATCGTGGGTTTCGCCGACAAAGGTGCCGTTGATAAAAAGCTGGAAATCAGCACCTTTGGCGATAACTAACAGGGTGTTCTGCTGGCCATTTCCCAGGATAGCGCTGCTGGTGGTTGCCTGGATAAGATAGGTATAGGTACCCTGGTTGCGATAGCGCAGGTAGAACTGGCCCTGGTTGGTGATCTCGAAATCGTAGAACTGGCTGCCATCGGCGCTGGTGCGAAAGACCAGGCCCGCATCATTCCCTTTCAGCAAGCTTACCCCCAGTTGAAACGCGGCATCGCTATAATGCACGCTGCTGGCAGCTGCGATACAGGGCTGCAACGTTTGGGAACCCTGCGCGGTGGCAACGTAGCTGCTGCTGGTAAATGCGCAGGACGTGCCGTCATCGGGCCAGCCATTTTCATCAGGACCGATCAGCGGATCGCTCAACACTGGCATACTGCTGGTGATCGCGTCCATATTGCTCTGGATGGTTTGCTGGGTAGACTGCACGCCAACCGTTGCGGCCTGCTGTGTGGCCTGGACCTGTTGCGTTTGTTGCACGAGCGCGCCATTGGTTGCATCGACACGCGCTGTCGCGGTGGATGCAACAGTGTTTTGCTGGCCCGTCTGGGTAGTGAGATAGGTCAGCAGAGCGCCGACGAGGAGCAAAAAAATCAGACCCATGATAACGCCGACACTGGCTCGATGACTGCGCGATTGACGTCTGAGCGGGCGCATCACCTGGTCGGAGGTGTTTCTCCTGACGCGGATAGGCGTGCGTATGACCGGCGTGCGCATACGTACTGCCGCGGGCGTGATGGGAGGATGGGGATGTTTAAAACCCGACGGTGTGGCGGCAACGTGTGTTTCTGGCAAAACGAGACGTTCGTGCCGGGCCGACTCAGGTGAAGGTGCCTCAAAGACAATCGGCATCGGTTGCGGTGGCGACTCATCCGGGATGTCGTAGAGCGCGGGCATCTCATCCAGACCGTTCAGGGCATCCTCGTAAGCCTGGGCGAGCGCCAATGGCGAGGCATAGCGGCGGTGCGGGTCTTTTTCCAGTGCGCGCAACAATACGCGATCAACGGCTGCGGGAATAGCTGGATTGTAGTACGAGGGCGCGGGTGCCTCCTCGCGGATATGTTTCCAAAAAATCGCGAGCGCGGTATCGGCCTGAAACGGCACCCACCCGCTAATCATCTCATAGAGCACCACGGCCAGGGCATAGGTATCCGTGCTCACTCCCGCTGAACCCTCGCTCAGTTCCGGGGCCATATATTCGGGCGTCCCCAGCAGCGTACCCGTCGCGGTCAGGTCGTGACTGCCCCCCAGCATACGGGTCAAACCAAAATCGGCCACATAAATGTAGTGCTCATCGCGCAGCAGAATATTCGAGGGTTTGATATCGCGATGCACGATGCCATGTCGGTGGGCATACTGCAAGCCACTGGCAATCTGTCGAAGCAGTTCCCCGGCGTGCTCCAGGCTCAATGGACCATCCTTGAGCCGCTCACTCAGGGTACCGTATTCTATATAAGGCATGACCAGGTAGTGCCACGACCCCTGTTCGCCATAATCATAGGCGCGCAAAATATGATCGTGATGCAGATTGCCCATTGCCTCTGTCTCGCGCGCAAAGCGCTCGGCAAATTCTCTATGACTCGTGCTAACAACCTTGATCGCAACCTCACGATGCATGCGCTCATCATCGGCTAGATAGACCTCCGCCATCCCCCCCTGCCCCAGGCGGTGCTGCAAACGATAGCGACCAAGTGCAATTCCTTCCAATCCCGGCATTGTGATGTCCTTGTTATGCTACAGAGAACGTCTACTTGCACAAAATAGTGGCATTCTTTCCCTTGTATGAATATGCTCCATTTTGCATTTTCCTATCCTTTCTCCTACACGAGAGCGCAGGTCAATCAGTTCCATTGACGACGCAATGTGCCGCAACAAGAGACAGGAAGCAGTATATTGATGCAAATTAACAATCTCGCCAACGGAAGTATAGCATGCATGAAAGAATATTGTCTATGACGTATATCACATTTTTAGGTGAGAAATGGCCTGCATAGAAGCGCTCCTGGCTGAGTGGTCCATATGGGTCTGGCAGGTGCGCTAAAAATGGCGCGCGTGCTATAGTATAGAGGCTAGAGACTGGAAAGGAGCGCGTTTATGCGTGTCATTGGTGTGAATTCTGGCACCTCGGTGGACAGCATCGATGTGGCACTGTGCGAAATTTTGCCGGACGTGCAGGCAGGGCCGCGTGAGCTAACCCTGCGTCTGCTGGCTCAGGAAGAGCAACCCTATCCCTCCGCCCTGCGCGAACGTGTGCTGGAGCTGTGCCACACGCGAGAATGTCGGCTGGATGACCTGACTGAACTGAATTTTCTGCTGGGCGAGGCGTTTGCCGCCGCGATCCTGGCTTTTTTGCATACGGCTGGCATCAGTGAGCGCGAGATAGATGTGATTGGCTCACATGGCCAGACGCTCTATCACCTGGTTGAACCTGGGCGCACGCGTTCCAGCTTGCAAATGGGCGAGCCCGCGGTGATTGCGCGGCGCACTGGCGCGACGGTTGTGGCGAATTTTCGCGTGGCGGATATCGCAGCTGGTGGCCAGGGCGCGCCCCTGACAGCGTACCTGGACGCGCTGCTCTTCAGTTCCGCTGACCGCTCCCGCGCCTTGCAGAATATCGGCGGTATTGGCAATGTAACCTTTCTGCCAGCGGGCAGCAGTCCCCACGGCGCTTACGCGTTTGATACCGGCCCTGGCAACGCCCTGATCGACTATGGCGCGCGCCATTTCACCGGCGCGCCCTTTGATCGCGATGGCGCACTGGCCAACACCGGGCAGGTGGACGAGGAGATGCTGGCCGAGGTGCTGACCCATGCCTATTTCCAACAAGCGCCACCCAAGAGCACTGGACGTGAACTATTTGGGGACGATTTCGCCGCCAACCTGATTGCGCGCGGCCTGGAACGCGGTCAGGGGCCAGCGGACATCATGGCGACCCTGACCGCGCTGACCGCCGAGAGTATCGCAGCTGCTTATCGCGTCTTTGGTCCGGCCCGGCTCGACGACGTGCTCGTCAGCGGCGGCGGCGCGTACAACCCGGTCCTGATGGCCCGCCTACAACGCGCCCTGCCTGACACGCGTGTCGGTTCTTTTGATGCGGTTGGATTGCCAGCCAGCGCTAAAGAAGCAGTGTTGTTTGCACTACTTGCCTACGAAAGCGTGCATGGTCGACCCGCGAACCTGCCGCGAGCCACCGGCGCAACCTCGCCCGCTGTGCTGGGGCAGATCGTGCCGGGTGCAAATTATCGCGAGCTGTGCCGCCACATCTCGCTGGCCATGAGTGCCAACGATTATGAGACGCACAGACTGCGTCTGTTAACGGATGCGGAAAAGCCAGGAAGTGTGATATAGTACAGGTAGTGTAAAGCCAGGAAGAAACACATAAAGGAACCAGATAACTATGTTCGCATCTGAAGACGTACCGGAAAATTGGCCTGCCACTATCCCGCGCTCGCATACAGGCGACCTGCGCCAGCGCCTTTTCGACAGCCATTTTCATATCATCGATCCGCGTTTCCCCCTGGTCCCCAATCAGGGCTACCTGCCGCCTGCCTATACCATCGCGGACTATCAGACCGCCACCGCGGACTTCAATGTCATCGGCGGGGCGGTGGTCTCTGGCTCATTTCAGGGGTTCGACCAGCGCTACCTTGTTGCGGCGCTGATGCAGCTGGGGCCGCGTTTTGTGGGTGTGATCCAGTTGCCCGCGACGACCTCAGATGAGCAAATCCTGGAATTGGATGAGGTCGGCGTGCGAGCAGTGCGCTTCAACCTCTTCCGCGGCGGCTCGGAGAGTATCGAGCGGCTGGAAGAGATGGCGCGACGCGTCTTTGACCTGGCGGGCTGGCATGTCGAACTCTATCTCAATGCACGCGACCTGCCCGATCTCAGGGCTCGCCTGCTCGCCCTGCCACGTGTGAGCATCGACCATCTTGGTCTCTCACGCGAAGGTCTGCCCCATCTGCTCGCGCTGGCCGAGCAGGGGGTCTATGTGAAGGCAACGGGCTTTGGGCGCGGCGACCTCGATGTGCCGGAGACGCTGCGCGCATTCTACAAGGCCAATCCTGGCTCGCTGGTCTTTGGTACCGACCTGCCCTCCACGCGCGCGCCTCGTCCTTTTGCCGCCAGCGACGTGACGTTGGTGCTAGAGACGCTGGGTGAACAGGCTGGTCAGCAGGTGCTCTGCGAGAACGCCTACACGCTCTACAGGTTAGCGTGACCACGCCTCACGGGTTTCTCAAATGTGGCATTACCCGAAAGTTCAGTTCGAGCGTGGACTTTAACGGTGCAGCTTGCTTACTTCAATTGATCTGACGCTTTTTAGCGTGAAGAGAGGGGGATACGCTTGCATAGATTATTTAGGCGTATCCCCCTCTCTTCACGCTATTTACTGGCGACTTCGTGGATGACGGGTGAGGAGACGACGATATCGGCGGCCAGTTCTGCTCCCAGCATATGCTCGACCTGTTCTGTACCCTCGCCAACGCGGATGCTCAGCGGGCCGCCAAAGGGCGCGCGCCCCACAAGCTGGACGCGTACTTCAGGATAGAGGCCAAGTTGACCAAGATAGCAGAGCTTCTCTGAATTCTGGTCGCTAATACGCAGGATTTGCGCCGTCTCTCCATCTTCTAACTGGACCAGCGTGCGCCCCTGACGCGGGGCCAACGTCCCATCCTTGCGGGGAATGGGGTCGCCATGTGGATCGACTGTCGGATGACCCAGCAACTCATCCAGCTTATCCTCAAACTCCTCGGAGATCACGTGCTCCAGCCGATCAGCCTCCGCGTGTACTTTATCCCAACTGTAGCCTAACTCCCGCGCCAGATACAGCTCTAACAGCCGATGGTGGCGAATTACCTCCATCGCCTTGCGCTCACCCAGCGGGGTCAGACGCACTCCCCGGTACGGCGTATGCTCCACCCAACCAGCCGCTGCAAAATCCTTGAACATCATTGTGGCCGTGGCGTCGCTCACACCCAACCGCTCGCTGATCGCCGAGGTCGAAACCTTCTGACCTCGCTCTTGCATAGATTGGATGAGCTTCAAACAGTCGCTGAAACGCGGCGCCAGCTCCTGAATCGACTTCTGCACGGTTCTTTCTCCTTAGGTATTTCAGGCTTTTACCTGTATAAAAATATGATACCCTGTCTCTCAAAAATGTACAAGTGGCGACGTTTCTCCAACGGAGCAAAACCAGATTTTCAGGACGATGAAAAAATGTTTCCTAAACCATTGACAAAATTTTGGTTACCATGTAATCTAAGTTTTAGAAGAATAAAAAATTTAGGGAGAGAAGCATCGATGAGTGCATGTTCGCGCGAAACTACTACTACACTAGAGCATCGTATAGAGCAGGAACAGGGAACACGCGGGGCCGCGCGCGCCGCTCTCGATGGCCGTTTACGCGGCCTGAGCGCTATCCTCCCTTTCCTGGGACCGGCCTTTATCGCCTGTGTGGCCTATATCGATCCCGGCAATTATGCAACCAATATTCAGGCGGGCAGTTCCTCTGGCTATAATCTTCTCTGGGTTGTCGTGCTGGCAAATCTGATGGCCATGCTCTTGCAGACGCTCTCAGCCAAGCTGGGGCTGGTCACTGGCAAAAACCTGGCTGAACTGAGCCGCGAGCATTTTTCGCGCCCCGTCGTCTATGGCATGTGGATCACCTCGGAAATCGCTGCTATGGCCACTGACCTGGCGGAATTCGTGGGGGCCAGTATTGCTCTGAACCTGCTTTTTGGCCTGCCTCTTCTCATTGCGGCACTGCTCACGGGCGTGATTACCTATCTGATCCTGCTGCTTGAGAAAGGGGGGTTTCGTCCCCTGGAGGCGGTCATCACGGCGCTGGTGGGCTTGATCGCGCTCTGCTATATTGGCGAGACCCTTTTCTCGCATCCCGATTGGGGCCAGGTGGGTCTGCACGCGGTGCTGCCCTGGGAGGGTAATTCGGCCAGTATTCTGATCTCCGTCAGTATCATCGGAGCAACGGTCATGCCGCACGTAATCTACCTGCACTCATCGTTGATGCAGAAGCGGCCCGGGCCCCCGGGGCCGGCCCCTCGGCCGCCGGAGGTACGGCCC
>CAXUEY010000012.1:13823-62403 GCA_964250225.1 uncultured Ktedonobacteraceae bacterium
AGCACGATGCGCGGCGCATCTTCCGACGCACGATCCCCGATGTAGTGCTGGCAATGGGCGTGGCCGGACTGATTAACGTGGCCATGCTCTATATGGCTGCCGCGACCTTCCACGCGCACGGGCAGACCGGCGTGGCCGATATCAATACCGCCTATAAAACGCTGACCCCGCTGCTGGGTGGAGCTGCCGGGCTGATTTTTGCTATCTCGTTGCTCGCTTCCGGTCTCTCCAGTTCGGCGGTCGGCACAATGGCCGGTCAGGTGATTATGCAGGGCTTTGTGGGATTCACCGTCCCGATCTGGTTGCGCCGCCTGCTGACCATGCTCCCGGCACTGATCGTGATCGGGATTGGCGTCAGCCCCATCCAAACCCTGGTCATTAGTCAGGTGGTGCTGAGCTTTGTTCTGCCCATTCCGGTCATCGCCCTGATCTTCTTCACCAGCCGTCGCGCCATTATGGGCGCGCTGGTCAATGCAAAGCTGACCACCATGCTGGCTATCGCATCCAGTGTGCTCATTCTCGCCCTGAATGTCGCGCTGCTCTACCAGACCTTTGGCGGGCCGATGCCTTTTTAAGCACGTCTGTGAATGGTAAGCACGAGCAGGGAATAAACTCTCCCTGCTTGTGCTTATTACCTTTTTAAGCTCTGAAATATCTACAGCAAATTACGCTTCCCATCAAATATTCACCCTTTTGGATGGCGTTTATTGTCATCCTGGTTTCTTGTGTATTATAATGTGGCTGGACTACCAACCAGGCAGAGATATGCGATCAGGCCTGATCACAGCTCATAACATTGTTCTGGTTGAATAGGGGGGTATATTGTTATGCATGGGCTCATCTTTGTCACCTGGGAGAAGTATCTTCTGGAGCGTTTTCAAGGAACTGTCCTGATCGAGTATCGACGACAATTAGAGTTGAACGCCACCAATTCACCACTGGCTATCCGCACCTATCCCGATGAGCTCTTATTGACGGGTGTTGGAACTGCGCACAAGATCACAGGTATGCCGGTAGATACGCTGTTAAAAGAATACGGGCATTATTTTATCGTCAATGGTTTAACACGCCATCGTTGTGCCTACTTGCTCAATCAGGCACATAATGGACGCGACCTTTTGTTGGCCATGCGCGATGCACATGAACAAATGAAGCAATTGCCCGATGGTTTGACGCCGCCGCTCTTCGAGTACCGTTTCCATCCACACGATTCCCAGCTCATGGCATTGATTTACGATAGCCCGCGCAAACTCTGTCCACTGCTCCTGGGGGCAATTGAGGGGTCCGCCGCTTACTATGGTGAGCAGGTGAGTGTGTCCGAGAAAACCTGCATGAAACGCGGTGATAAGGCCTGTACATTCATCATCAAATACAGCACAGATCAGGCAAAAGCAGCGACTCCTCTGGAAACGCAGACCCATCGCAAAGAGCAGCAGTTTTTTGCCGACCAGATTTTCCGCTTGTTGCCCACTGAACACGGACTGACCCTGGCCGAGCTTCAGGAGCGACTCCACAGATACGGAGCGAGCAAACAAGAATGCCGACCGGCTTTGATCTTACAAGCCCTTACACAATTGCATCACGCGGGCCTGGTCGCCAGTTCCGCTAATGAACCAGGCGACGAGTTTACCCATCGCCGCTACTGGCGAGTGCCGACCCTGCATGATCATCCCAGTACACCACTAGCGCGCTTTCGCGCGTAGCGTAACAGGCCAGACGTACCAGCGGACCGGCGAGGCGAGGACGAGAGAAATCTTTACGCCCCTCGCCAGTCAGGGCTGGCATAGTTGTTACGTGCCATTGACTCACCTTTTCGGCATGGTGTACGCTCAGTGAGTGCATCCTATCCAAAAACAAGTGTGGTTGTACTTCGTCTGAAACCATGCAGAGGCCAGCGGGGTGCTACTGGTATGAGTAACACGAGCATTTACACTATTGGCCATTCAACGCATACGCTAGAGGAGTTTTTAGCGCTCCTGCACGCTCATGATATCCAGTTGCTGGCCGATGTGCGCACCATCCCCAAATCGCGCGCGCATCCTCAGTTTGGGATAGACTGTCTGCCCGCTGAATTGCGCGCTACGGGCATCGACTATGTTCATTTGAAAGCCCTGGGCGGTCTGCGCCACGCCTCAAAAGACTCTCCCAACACCGGCTGGCGCAACGCCTCTTTTCGGGGTTATGCCGACTACATGGCCACCCCCGAATTCCACGCGGGCCTCTCCGAGCTAGAAAAGCTGGCCCGTCAGCAGCGTGTTGCCATCATGTGCGCCGAGGCCGTACCCTGGCGCTGCCACCGCACCCTCATCGCCGATGCCCTCACCGTCGCCGGTTGGCACGTCTCCCACATCATGAGCAAAACAACCCTCAAAGAACATACGCTGACCACATTTTTGAGGGTGAGGGATGGTGAACTGACGTATCCTGATGCTGAAGTATAGTGCCCAGCTACGAAAAAGCCCTCAACCAGCTTGAGAAGCTGATCGAGGGCCAAAGTAGCGGCGACAGGAATCGAACCTGTGACACAGGGCTTATGAGTCCCTTGCTCTACCGACTGAGCTACGCCGCCATCTAGACCCACGCCACAGGCGCGGCCAGTGTATTTTTGAGTTTTCTTGGTTTTGGGGAGAGACCCTGCTCTGAATACCCTCGACCTTTACTCCAACTCATAATATCATACCTCGTCAAGGGGGTATTTTGCGTGTGTTCGATGCCTCTTGTCGCCGCTATCAACCTCTCCCCCGCTTCAATAGAGCTATGCATTATGCACGACACCATCGCCCAACTATTGGGGAGATACAGGCAGGAAGACACCTGGAGTGTCTCGTATATCGATGTATAGCGAACAAAATATCTTCTTCTATTTTAAAATCTCTCTTGCCTGGTCGTATCCACAATGGGTTTTTGCCTCGCTCTTCATCTGTATAGGCTACAAATACATGCTAAAATAGGGTATCATAGATATATGTCTATTCTATAAGAGAGGGAACTTATGAGTGAAGCAGCATTACGCACCTATTTAGGCGAGATTGAAACGTACTACAAACGCGGAAATGCCACCGAGCATACCTACAGAGGAACGCTGAAAGATCTGCTGGTGATGTTTGATAAGGGTATTTCCGCGACCAACGAACCAAAGCGTGTGAAGTGTGGTGCACCTGATTATGTAGTGGAACGTGATAACCTCACTATCGGCTATATCGAAGCCAAAGATGTCGGTATTCCTCTGGATAAGATCGAGAAAGACGAGCAGCTTGGAAGGTACCGCCGCGCACTGGATAACCTCATACTCACCGATTATGTCGAGTTTCGCTGGTATGTCCACGGTGAGAAGCGCATGGCCGCCCGCCTCACCACACCGGGCTCTGATAAACGCCTGCCTCTGAATAAGCAAGGCGCAGCGGAGGTGACACAGCTCCTGCAAAGTTTTCTTGAACACAGTGCCGAGCCAATCCATAAACCGCAAGACCTCGCCCGGCGTATGGCACGCCTTGCCCATATGATTCGCGATGTGATTATCGATGAATTCAAAGAAGGGATGGCCTCAGACCACCTGCGCGACTTGTATGAAGCTTTTAAAGAAACCCTGCTTCCAGAACTCAGTGAAACAGAGTTCGCGGATATGTTCGCGCAAACGCTGGCCTATGGTCTCTTTGCTGCTCGCTATAACCACAATAGTAGACGCTTTTTTACCCGCGCTGATGCCGCCAAAGAGATCCCACGCACCAACCCCTTTCTGCGCAAGCTCTTCGGCACGATTGCTGGCCCAGATCTCGACGATGAGCCGTTTGTAGGCTTTGTGGATGAGTTAACTCAGATCCTCGCGTACACTGATATGGATGAAGTGCTGGCTGACTTCGGGAAAGCCACACGGCAAGACGATCCAATTGTCCATTTCTATGAGACGTTCCTGGCTCAATATGATCCGAAGCTGCGGGAACTGCGCGGGGTCTACTACACGCCAGAGCCGGTGGTTTCCTACATTGTGCGCTCCGTAGATCACCTGCTACGCGAGCATTTTGATTGCCCTGATGGTCTGGCTGATACCGGGACCGTTCCTTATACCTATGAGAATGAGGCCGGGGAGAAGCATGTAGAGCACTCGCCACGTGTCTTGATCCTTGATCCCGCTACGGGTACCAGCACGTTCCTTTACAAAGTAGTCCAGCATATCCGAGAGAGCTACAGAACGATGGGGAATGCAGGGATGTGGTCAGCCTATGTGCGCGAACATCTTCTTCCCCGCATCTTCGGCTTCGAGCTATTGATGGCTCCCTACGCAATGGCTCACCTCAAGCTGGGAATGCAACTTGCTGCAATCGATCTTCCCAAAGCAGAACGGGCTAAATGGGCGTATGACTTTAAGAGCGATGAACGCCTGGGGATCTATCTCACTAACACACTGGATGAAGCTCTCAAACGCTCTCAGGTGATGTTTGGGCGCTATATTTCGGATGAGGCGAACGAGGCTGCGAAAGTGAAGCAGAGTTACCCGGTGATGGTGGTACTTGGTAATCCTCCCTACTCAGGCCATTCTGCGAACAAGGGGAGTTGGATTACTGACTTGCTGCATGGAAGAGACTCGCAAACAGGTCAGGCGACAGGAAATTATTTTGAGGTGGACGGCCAGGGACTTGGGGAGCGTAATCCCAAATGGCTTAACGACGACTATGTAAAGTTTATCCGCTTTGCACAGTGGCGTATAAATCGAACGGGCTATGGTATTCTGGCCTTTATCACCAATCACGGCTATCTGGATAACCCGACGTTCAGAGGGATGCGCCAGAGCCTCATGCAGAGCTTTGATGACATCTATGTGCTTGACTTGCATGGGAATGCAAAAAAGAAAGAGCGCTCACCCGATGGGTCGAAGGATGAGAATGTGTTCGATATCCAGCAAGGGGTAACTATCGGGATTTTCGTGAAGCGGCAAAAGAAGACGGGAACATCCCATACTATTCACCATGCGCATCTCTGGGGACCACGTGAGGTGTATGAGAAAGCAGGGGAGGTGCAGAGGCTTGTGGGTGGGAAGTATCACTGGCTCGCTGAACACGATGTAAGTACGACCACGTGGACGAAGCTCGAACCAGAGAAGTCGTTTTATTTGTTTGTACCGCAAAATATCCATGTGAGAGAAGAATATGAGTCTGGGATAAAAATAACGGAAATAATGACAGTGAACGTCCTCGGCTTCCAAACACATCGAGATCACTTTGCTATTGATTTTGAGAGAGAACCCTTATTTGCCCGTATTAAGGAGTTACGGGGTACCTCTCTCTCAAATCAAGAATATGCAGAGAAATACCATCTCACCAATGAACTTGAAAGGTTAAGGGAAGCTCCGCGCATGCTCCGTTCGGATGCAGAGTGGGAAAACCATTTGATACACTGCCTCTATCGCCCATTTGATTGGCGCTATTGTTATTTTAGTAGCATCGTTATGGATCGGCCTCGTAGGGAATTGATAGAACATGTAGCAGGTAAGAACAATTTATGCTTGGGATTGGGACGGCAGGGTATAGCGGTAAACGATCCTATGTGGTCGTTAATTTCTATATCACGCGATCCAGTAGACGCAAATATATTTAGGCGTGGTGGAATTAATATATTCCCCCTTTATCTCTACCCCGACCCAAAACAAGCCAGCCTCTTCGATGCCGACGCACCCACTAACGCTCCTGGCGGTCGTCGTCCCAATCTCTCGGAGGCGTTCACCAAAGGCTTCGCGGCCCGGCTCAAGATGCGCTTTATCGCTGATGGAAAAGGCGACCTTCAGCAAACCTTTGGGCCAGAGGATATCTTCCACTACATATACGCAGTCTTTCATGCGCCAACCTACCGCGAGCGTTATGCTGAGTTCCTCAAGGTAGACTTTCCGCGCCTGCCGCTGACCTCACGGCCTGATCTTTTCCGCGCCCTCTGTAGTCTGGGCGAGCGGCTGGTCGGGCTGCATCTGATGGAGAAGACTGGCAAAATCACGACGCGTTACCCGGAGTCGGGGAATAATATGGTGGAGAAAATAGACTATACCTGCCCAGCGGATGAGCCAGAGAAAGGGCGTGTATGGATCAATAAGACGCAGTACTTTGAGGGTGTACTGCCGGAGATCTGGGAATTCCACATTGGTGGATATCAGGTGTGCCAGAAGTGGCTAAAGGACCGCAAAGGACGCGTGCTTACATTCGATGATATCCAGCACTATCAGCGTACCGTGGCAGCGCTGGCCGAAACAATTGACCTGATGAAGCAGATCGATGACACGATTGAGGAGCATGGTGGCTGGCCGATAGAGTGAAGCAGCAGCCCAGATCTCCAGGGGAAATTTGCAATCGCCCATATACAAGAGATACGATAGACAGACAGTTAAATGTCGCACGTTATTTTTGCTGGAAAGCAGCAGTACAAGAAAGATCTGGCTAATGGTTAATTTCCTGATTCTCTTTGTGGCGGCGTTCCTGGCCGGCACGCTCAACTCTGTGGCGGGTGGGGGCAGCTTTATTGGCTTTCCCGCGCTGATTTATGTAAATGTACCGGCGATCCAGGCCAATACGACAAACACGGCTGCCCTCTGGCCGGGCTCGCTAGCTGCTGCCTGGGCCTTGCGCAAAGAACTGGCCCTTCAGAATAAGACCTTGCTGCTGGTGCTGGGGGTCGCCAGTCTGATTGGCGGTACGGCGGGCGCGTTCTTGCTGCTCAATACGCCGCAGGCGACCTTTGAGCATCTGATCCCCTTTCTGATGCTGGCGGCAACGCTGCTCTTTGCGATCAGTCCCTCGGTCAATGCACGTTTAAAACAACGCTCAGCACTGCGTCAGAAAAAGGCGGCTGAACTGCGTCAGGCAGCAGAGATCCACCAGGAAGAGGCACCAGAACTACCCCAGGCGGTAGAGTTAATCAGCACAGAGGAGGCAGTTCCTCAGCAGGCGCAAGGGGCATCAAGGTCGCCTTTTTCAAAGACTGCCCTGGCGGGCATCGCGGCGCTGCAACTGGTTATCGCAACCTATGGGGGCTATTTTGGCGGCGGCATTGGGATTCTGATGCTGGCCTCGCTGGGTGTGATGGGCATGGAGAATATTCATGAGATGAACGCCGTCAAGAACGCGCTGGCCACCTGCATCAATGGCGTCGCGGTGCTGATCTTTGCTCTGCGTGGCTCGATTGTCTGGCCGGACGCGCTGCTGATGCTCGTGGGCGCGGTCATCGGCGGTTTCGGGGGCGCGTACTATGCGCGCAAGCTAGATCCCAGGCTGGTGCGCAGCTTCGTAATCCTGGTCGGCTGCACGATGACCCTTTACTTCTTCTTTAAATATGGCCTCTTCTAACGCTGACACTGTCACCAGACCCCGCCATAAATGGACGGGGCCTGTACCTCGCTTCACCCTTGCCGGTGGAACAGGAGCGGATACATGATCCAGCTTTGTCGCGCCTGGTAGCCTCTGTCAGGCATAAATTCGTGGATAGAGATGTTATTTAACAAGGAGACACATACCGTCTACTCTAGAAAACGAGATTGTTCCTATGCAACAGGAAAAGACTATCGCGCAAAATCCGGCGAACGCGTCAGCGCAGGAATTGGATCGCGCTGAGCGTGCAGTGCTGAATGGAGAAGAGCAGCCCAACAAATGGGCGGTGCTGGCAATTCTGGCCATTGGTATTTTCATGGCAACCCTGGACTCTTCAATTGTTAATATTAGTTTACCAACCATTGCCAGGTTCTTTGGGGTACCGCTCAATGGGGCCATTGAATGGGTCATTATCGCCTATCTCATCGTGATTGCTGGCGTGCTGCTGACGGTTGGGCGCCTGGCGGATATGGTTGGGCGCAAGAACTTATGGATTGCTGGCCTGGTGGTCTTTACTGTGGGTTCGGCCATCTGCGGCGCGGCCCCAACGCTGCTCGTGTTGATTATTGCGCGTGCCTTCCAGGGTTTAGGTGGTGCGTTGATTATGTCAGTCTCGCCTGCTATGTTGACCAGCGCTTTCCCCCCTGAAGAACGTGGGCGCGCGCTTGGCATGAATGCGGTCTTTGTCGCGCTGGGGACGAGCATCGGGCCAACGTTGGGTGGGTTGATTACCGCGAGCTTCTCCTGGCGCTGGATATTCTACGTCAATGTGCCGCTGGGGATTGTCGGCGTGCTCGCGACTCTCTTTGTGCTGAAAGAACGCCAGGCCCGCACCCGCGGACGCTTCGATCCCGCCGGAGCCGTGTTACTCGCGGTGGGACTGGTCACGTTGACGCTGGGCCTCTCCTTTGGTCAGGAGTGGGGTTGGAACTCGCCCGCGCTGCTTGTAACGCTGGCGTGCAGTGTGCTGGCTCTGGCTCTGCTGATCTTTGTAGAGCAGCGCGTGGCCGATCCTATTATTGATTTCAGCCTCTTGCGTAACCGCGTCTTCGTTTCGGCCAACGTCAGCCTGATTATGGCGTTTCTCGCCCTTTTCGCAGTCAGCTTTATGCTGCCCTTCTACCTGGAGGAACTGCATGGCTTCTCTGTAGTTGAATCCGGACTGCTCCTCTCGCCACTGCCACTCACCATTGCAGTCATCGCGCCGTTTAGCGGTTCACTCGCCGATAAGTTTGGCACGCGCTGGCTGGCCGCTGGCGGCATGACCATATGCTGTGTCGGCCTGTTCCTGATCAGTCTGTTGAACGCGCAGAGTTCGCTCTGGGGCATCATCTGGCCGCTTCTTGTAACGGGCGTGGGCCAGGCGATGTTTCAGTCTCCTAATAACAGCGCGTTGATGGGGTCAGCACCACGCAGCCGCCAGGGGGTCGCGGCAGGTTTTCTGGCCACGGGACGCGTGGTGGGGCAGAGTATCAGCGTGGCTCTGGCAGGCGCGATCTTCACCAGCCTGGGCGGTGCTATCGCTGGCGCGCTTCTCGTGCAAGATACCCACCGCTCGCCATCTGCCATGCACGCTTTACAGAGTACCTTCACCACTGCCTTTCACGCTGCCTTTATCGTCTGCGCCGTCATCGCAGTCATAGGCGTCTTCACTTCTTTGGTACGCGGGAAAGAGCGGTAAAAAGAAAAAAACACGATGTGGGGTAAGAGCGCTCATACACGCCCTTACCCCACATCGTGTTCTATTACCAAATTTTTGCCAAATTTTACCCTCCGGCGGGACCGCCCTCCAGACCCGGCTTTGTCATGCTGGCGGGGTCGAGGATGCGCTCAAGGTCGGACTCACTCAGGCTGGTCTTTTCGCGGGCGACCTCGCGAATAGTTCGCCCGGTCTTCGCGGCTTCTTTGGCGATGTTCGCGGCTGCATCGTAGCCGATGACGGGGGCCAGCGAGGTGCAGATGGCCAGGCCGCGCTCGACCATTTCGGGGCCGCGTGTGGTGGCTTGGATGCCTTTGATACACTGCGCGCTGAAGTTATGCGCTGAGGCAGCGAGCAGGTTGATCGATTGCAACAGGTTATAGGCGGCGACGGGCATCATTACGTTGATCTCGAAGTTACCTGCCTGGCCCGCAACGGTGATGGTGGGGTGGTTGCCCATGACCTGCGCGCAGACCATCGTGACCGATTCGGCGATGACGGGGTTGACCTTGCCCGGCATGATCGAGCTGCCAGGCTGGACCGCCGGTAATTCAAGCTCGCCGATGCCCGCGCGCGGACCTGAGCCAAGCCAGCGGATATCATTAGCGATCTTCATCAAACTCACCGCCAGGGTGTTGAGCGCGCCGCTGGCCTCGACGATATTGTCCAGCGTGTTCTGCGCCTGAAAGTGGTTGCTGGTCTCACGCACGGTGAGCTTGTTCTGTTCAGAGAGACGCTGGCAGACCTGCGCGGCAAAGTCAGGATGCGTGTTGACGCCCGTGCCAACTGCTGTGCCGCCCAGCGCGACCTCGCCTAACTCTTGCGCAGCGTGACGGGCGCGAGCAATGCCACGTTCAAGCTGGCCCGCGTAGCCCAGAAATTCCTGGCCCAGACGAATCGGCGTGGCGTCCTGCAAATGCGTGCGCCCGGTCTTCACAATGGGCATAAACTCCTCGGCCTTGACCTCCAGCGCTGCCTTCAACTCCCCTAGCGCGGGGATCAGCCTGTGCTCAATGGCGATCAGCGCCGCAAGATGGATGGCCGTGGGGATGACGTCATTAGATGACTGGCCAAAGTTCACATGGTCGTTGGGGTGGACCTTGCGCGAGCCACGCGATCCGCCCATTAGTTCGCTGGCGCGGTTCGCGATGACCTCGTTCGCGTTCATATTCGTCGAGGTGCCGGAGCCAGTCTGGAAAATATCGAGCACAAAATGCTCGTCCAGTTTGCCGTCGATGACTTCCTGGGCCGCCTGCACAATGGCCTCAGCAATCTGCGCGTCGATATGACCCATCTTGCCATTGACCACGGCTGCTGACTGCTTGATCTGACCCAGCGCCTGAATAAACTGGCGCGGGAAACGCAGGTCGCTGATGGGGAAGTTCAGCACGGCACGCTGCGTGCTGGCCCCGTAGTAGGCGTTGGTCGGTACCTGCATCTCGCCCATCGAATCGCGTTCCAGCCGGGTCTCTTCTATCGTATTTGTCACGAAATATCTCCTCATTGAGTAGGTATTTGAAAGCTCTAGAAGCATTATATCACCCGGCCTGGATGCTCACTTCGCCTCGCCAAAGCCAGGTGTTCGCGAGAGGTGTAGGGGTAGGCTCGCTGAGCACCGCCTCTCGCGTATCTCCCCAGGCGACTTGAAGACTATTGCCCCCCTTAAATTCGGTGTATGTAATCACTGTAAAACCCACATATATAGTCGCCTCTCGCAAATGCTTGTCTGCAACGGCTTGCCATGCTATCTGGATAACGAGCATAATCGGGTGCTGTTCGTGTGGTGGGATTAAGCGAAAATCTGCGCATCCACCTGTATGAAATGGCTTTTACCCTCCATCCAAATGAAACATGCCACGGGCAGAGATCGTGATAGAAGTGTCGCTCTGTTGTAGTTCTAGCGGCAAACATACATGCGAACAGGCTAAGGATGGATATGATGCCTTACAATACTCCCTTTTCTCGGAAAAGAGTACCACGCTGGTTACTCATTGTGGGTGTGCTAGCCCTCTTAATCCTGGTAATTGCTATTCCCCTGGCTATCGCGCGGACTCACGCGGATACGCCCCAGACGGCGCGAAGCGGAAATTTTGCGGGCACGGGCGCGCAAAATTTCTCTGTTGGACCCAATGCGCAACTGATCGTCAAAGAGCAGAGCGGCGATATCTCTGTCTTGCCCGGCTCTACGAACACCATCACCGTCGAACCACGTAAACACGGAACAGTCGTGGCTCCCGACCCACAAGCGGTCAGAATCCTCTACAATCGCACACTGAACGCGCGGGGCAACGACCAGATTACACTGAGCACCGACCCCTGGTTCAGCAATACGGACTTCTCCATCACCATCCCGGCCACGACATCCGTCCAGATTACCGTCAACTCTGGCTCCATCGATGTGCATAGCGGGCATGGTCTCTCAGCCAGCACTGGCAGCGGAAGTATCGCGCTGGACGACATCCAGGGGCCAACGAGCGTGAGCACCGATAGCGGTGATGTCACCGCCAACAATATAAATGGGCCGCTCACGATTGAGGACCAAAGCGGCTCGATCAAGATGCAGCAGATAAAAGGCCAGGTGCGCGCAACAACGGCAAGTGGAGACGTCATCGCCGGGAATACGGCGCTCAGCGGACAATCCATCTTGCAAACGCAAAGCGGCTCTGTGCGTTTTGACGGCTCCCTTGATCCCAACGGCTCGTATCGCTTGCAAACCAACAGCGGAGACGTGACTGCCACCCTTCCCGCGACAACCGCATTTTCGCTCGATGCTGGCACAAACTCCGGTACAGTCCAGAACGCTTTTGGCGCGAATGTAGTCGGGGATGCCCCGCGCGCGCAGCTTTCGATGCACACACAAAGCGGCTCGATTCGTATCATCAAAATGTAGCCACCTGCCCATCAAGTCAGGTGGTGGCTCGTTCAAAATACAAAAGGAAAACGGAGCCTCGATCTCCCCTCTTGCCCGCTCGCGACCCGCTCCATCTAACCGGGCCGAGAAGCTCTGAGGCTGCCCAGGTGACAAAAACAAGCACGAAGAGCAGCGTATAAACGATGTTTGTATAAAGTAGAGGCAACATCTCAACTCACCTTTTCGCTTCCCGACTAAATATGCTTGATGCCAGCAAGATTGCCCGCTCAAGGTTACGCCTGCTTAAGGCCGATCACGCTGCACACGTACCAGTGTGCGCAGAAGTGGGGATCAGCCCACACCTGACGTTCCTCCTCGACGAGTCGATCAAATTCCTCCGTTGAGCAGATTTGCATCGTATCCACGAGAAATGGCTTGAGCAGCGTCGTCGTAATCAGCAGGTCATCGCGCATCGAGTAGTGCAAGGGCGCGCCTGCCGACATGTCCAGGACATAGGGAACCATTTCGACTGGCGCAAAGCCTGCCTTGCGAAACAGGTGCGCCGTTTCCGCGCTCAGCGACATCTCAAAACCTGTAGGCGTCAAGCCCGCCCGATGCAGCGCACTGAAAATATGACGCGCCATCTGATGGATCGAGGGATAGGGCGCGCTCGTGTGGACTGACTCCGTATTGCACAGGACACCGCCTGGACGCAGGACACGCCAGCACTCCGCAAAGACGGCGGGCGCTTTTGCCACAGGGATGAAGCCCGCCCCAAAGCGCAGATTGACGAGATCAAACGACGCATCGGCGAAGTCCAGCGGCTGGAGGATATCCATCACGCGAAACTGGACATCCAGGTCCAGCACCTCTGTTTGGGCGTTGGCGTAGTCGATCATGCGCGAATTCACATCAATACCTATGACTTCCCATTCTGGGTAGGTTTCGGCTACCTGGATAGCCCACCCACCAGGGCCACACCCCAAATCTAGCACACGTGCATGGGGATGGAGGTCGGTATTAAAGAGTGCTGGCACGAGTCGAATACTCTCATCGAAGAGAGCGCCTTGCAGTTGGAGGCGGGCCAGTTCCGTCTCACTGTCGTGGATAACATACGTGTTATCGTTGTCCATCAGTGTGTCCTTTCCTTGCTTCTCTTCCTTTTGTCAGGTGTAGCATATCTTTTCACTCTGGCGCGTGTCAAGTAAAGGTAAACTTTAAGTATTTGTCATTGCACCTTGATAAAGAGCGCGCCCCTTTCAATTCCATGAAAGAGGCGCGCTCTTTGCTGCCATCTATCACAAAGAGGATGGGGTTCACTATCTCAACCGCTTCAACAAGACGCGTATATGGCTGCCGCTTGGGGCCAGGCCGACTGGCAGTGCTTCGAGGATCTCGTATTTGGCGGCGGCGGCTACTGTCGAGGCGGTGGGTGTGGGTGTATCGGCGATGTAGATGACGCCGTTGAGGTTGGTACTGACGGGGGCTTGCATGAGCATATCGGGGTTGTGCAGGGCGTCGTCGGTACTGGCGTCGCGGACCTGGGGGTTGAGGACTTGCAGGGGTCGCATGATGGCCAGCAGGGTGCTGTAGCTGTACACGCCGCCGCTGAGCGTGACCAGGACGACGGTGCGCTGGCGATTCACAAACGAGACGTTGGTGACGTTCTGGATGTGCAGGATTTTGCGTGGATCGAGGGGCATTATTTCTCCTCCTGGTGGATGCGCGCCCACTCCTCGGCGATATCGACTTCCTCGCCGGCGAACTGGAAGAGCAGGCGCATGGCGGTCTCATCGCTGACCCAGCCCTGCGTTTTGGCGGTACTCAGCGCGGAGACCAGTGTTTGCGTGGACGCGGCCAGGGTGGTGTGATCATCGACGTCGATTTCGGGGAAGATGATCTCGTAGCTAGTATCGGTATCCTCTTTGATCTCGCCCGTTTTGCGCGCTTCGAGCAGCACGCGGTCAAGGATGGTGCGTAGCATGAATTTCAGCATATGTTGGCGACGCTGAAACTTGAGGAGCGTTGGCAAACCCATTTCCGTCGCAGTAGCGCGATTTCCATTATTACCATCACTTAGGTAGTGTTCAGGCAATTGACAGCCCACGGCCACCATCAGTTTCAGCGCGCGCCCATCTTCGGCGGCTTCGTTGGCGTTGATCTCCGGCTTGATCGCGCTCCAGCGCTCAGCCTCGTTGTGAATAATCACGGTGCCAGGCTCAGGTGGATAGGAATACTCGGCCTTTTTGCGCTCGATGGTCTTGCGGTCGGCCCCGCTGAGCTGCACATCCCAGAGGAAAGCGCCCTTGTATTTATTGATCCTGACGCGATCCGTCAGCCAGTCCTTGTAGCGTCTGAGCCAGGGCAGCAGCGTGGCCAGGTCGCTTTTGCCGCGTTTGGCGTTGGAGACTTTGTTGATGCAGAATTGCACCATCTCTGTACCCGCCTGAAACCACTCGCCTTGAAAATCCTGCTGCACGCTCGGACTGATGAGCGCGGGATCGCCGGGTTGGGTCGCGCTCGTCCCCACGAGTCGCCGGTGGAAACGCAGGACCGTCTCGATATCATCTGGATCGGTCTCGATCTCGTCGATAAGCGAGGGGTCGATCTGGCGAATCTTCACGCGCCCGCTATAGGGGTTGACGAAAAAGCGAATAAACTGCTCGCCGTAGAGGGCCAGTTCGGTGCAGAGGGTGTAGATGCGCGTTTCCATGTGATTGTCGGGATCGTGCCAGAAGTCCATCAGCACGCGCTGCACCTCTGGCTGACTGGCCGCCACGCTCACGCCCTTGCCCAGCACAAAACTGGTCGTGATCTCGATGACCGCGAAGGCCAGTGGGTTGGCGTTATATGCCTCATAACACAGGTTGTGCAGCTCCAGATACGTACTGGGCAAAACGTCTTTCTGATACCAATTGTCGCTTAAACGACGCCAGTAAAAATCCTCTTCATTGCCTGTGGCCACGCGGCCCCAGTACCAATCTTCCTCGGTGGGCGAGGAGGCGAGATAGGTAGGATCGATCTGCTCTTGAATAGGCTGCTCGTTGATGGGCTGTTCAAGAGCAGTTGAGAGGAAGCGGCGCAAAAAGGGGGGAAGTAGCATAGGATTTGCTCCTTGTGGAGAGGATGGAGAAGAGACGCGAGGACGATCACAAGTGTGATCTCTTTGTAGTATACACGAGGGGTGCAAGAGATTGGGTGTTTTGTCAAAGAAAACGGTAGGGGGCGCCCCCTACCGTTTTCTTTGACAAAATATAGCTATTCCTCAGCCATTTTCAGCGAATTGGCCTGTTCCATCATCGCGCTGGCCTCTGTGCTGCGACCAGTCTCCTGGTAGATCTGGGCCAGGGTCTCGTAGGCCAGGATCAGGGAGGGGTCCATAGCGATGGCCTGTTGAGCGTACTCCTGGGCCTCGCCGTAGTGTTTGGCCTCGCGCAGGGTGTCGGCAAGATCATTGTAGTAATCGGCGTTGAGGGGGTCGCTCTCAATGGCCTTGTGGTAGTTGGCGACTGCCTCATCGAAGCGGCCCTGCGCGTCATAGGCGGTGGCCATCTGATAATAGCCTTCGGGATCGTCCTCGAAATTCTCCAGCAGGGTCGTGCTGGTCGCGATGGCGTCGTCGTAGCGTCCCATGTTATTAAACGTATCGGCCAGACCAGCGTAGGCAGCGGCGAGATCGTCGGGGTCCAGCTCGTGGCCATCCTCGATCAAGCTCTGATAGACCTGGCGCGCCTCCTCGTAGTGTTCGCCGTCCAGATAGGCTTCGGCCAGGCTGAAACGCGCGGCGTAGCGCGTGGGTTCGATCTGCACAGAACGGGCATACGCATCGATAGTCCCCTGTGTGTCCCCTTGCAGCGAACGCCAGGTACCCAGGTGCTCCCAGGCGTCGGCGTCTTCGGGCGCGATCTCCACAAGATGCTCATACGTCTCGGCAGCCTGGTCGCGATCACCCATTGCCTCGTAGACGGAGGCCAGGGCGTCATAGCCGGTGCGCTCGTCGGGTTCGAGGCCCAGGATCTGGTTCGCGGCAGAGATCGCGCTATCGTAGTTATGCATATCCAGGTGCAGATTGACCAGTTCGGCATAGTTGGCCGTGTCGCCCGGATTTTCGTCGATCAGCCCTTCCTGGTCCATGATGCGTCGGGTCTGGTAGTTGACCCGCTCGCGCACATCGCGCAGGTTGTCCGCCGCCGCTTCACTGGCCGGGTTGAGAATCAACGCCTGGCGATAGGCCTGGATTGCGTCGGGGTAGAGATATTGCTGACGATACGCATCGCCGACATTGGTATACAACTCGTTGTTATCGGGATCGTACTCCAAAGCTTGCTGGAAGGTTTCCAGGGCCTCTTCATGCAAGCCCATTTCGCTGTAGAGGTTGCCCAGATTGGTATAGGCATCGACCAGTTGCGGATCGAGGTCGATAGCCCGACGGTAGCCCGCGATGGCTGCCTCGGTATCGCCCTGAAATTGTTGGGCCAGCGCCAGATTGTAGCGCGAGCGAGCGTTACCGGGGTTCAGCGCGACAGCATGTTGAAAGGCTTCAGCCGCGACATCATATTCTTCTTCCTGCGCGGCGGCATTGCCTTTATCGGTCCATTCCTGTTCTTCCTGGCCGGGTTCCTGGCTCACGAGGCCATTCTGACTGGCGCTCCAGTCGGCTTCCTGTTGTCTGTCATCCATACGAAATACTGTTCTCCTCTATCTTGTGGCTTTTCAGATATGTGTTCTCTAGTTTAACACGAAGGCGCAAGTGTTCCGCCCTACATACTGTAGAGATGAAAGTGACTCATCTCTACAGTATGAGGACACATTTAGCGAGCCACGCGCAGGGTGATGTGGAAGGCGAAGCGCTCGGCGAGGAAGAA
Organism: uncultured Ktedonobacteraceae bacterium; assembly: GCA_964250225.1. Classification (GTDB taxonomy): domain Bacteria; phylum Chloroflexota; class Ktedonobacteria; order Ktedonobacterales; family Ktedonobacteraceae; genus Paraktedonobacter. Next base: position 30,585 of record CAXUEY010000012.1, read on the forward strand.
GGCCTCCGAATATTCAATCGGCTGCCCGGTTGAGTCGTAAGTTATGCAAGTATAGCGCAGACCAGGCTCTTTGGAACCTGTTTGCAACACATCCGACTCGCGTTTGCTGGCTGTGCCGCTCGTGATAGTCTGCTCAGCCACATAGGGACTCAGCCCCTCGGAGATCATGAGCGTGTAGAGCGAACCTTCCGCGATCTCTTTGGCACGCTGGTAGACGCCGCTCGCGCGTGGATACGGCAAATAGTCGATTTCGTAAGCGCAGGGAGTGCCATCCGCGCTGCGCAGACGCTCCAGGCGCAACACTTGCTCTTCATCTGCCAGTTTCAGCTTCTCGCGCACGGCCTCGCTGCCGCGCACCAACTCGCTGACCAGTAACAGACCGCCAGGACGTTTGCCCTGCTGTTTTAACTCTTCACTCAAGCTGACCAGTTCGCTCAGCTTCTGCTGAATACGCGGCTCACAGACAAACGTGCCCTTGCCATGCTGACGGTAGAGCAGACCTTCGTGGACTAGTTCGTTGAGCGCCTGACGCACGGTGGCGCGGCTGACATGATAACTGGCGACCAGTTCCGGCTCCGATGGAATGGCCGAGTGTGGCTCCAGATGCCCGGAACGAATCTGCTGGCGCAGCACTTCTTTAAGCTGATAATACAGCGGGAGTGGATTTGAACGCTCTAATGTTGGCATATATTACGGTTTCCCCTATGTCCAGACAACCCTCTAAAAAAACAATCAAAATGGTACTGGCACTATACCAGATCCCTAACACGAAAGCAAGACGTGCAGCACAGAGCAGCAACGGGCAACAAGGGCCGTGCTGCCGGTTGTTGCTCTGTGCTGGCATTGGCACATATAGTTATACGAGCGTATCAAGCGGAATAGTGCGCTTTTCTTCGCTTGATCTATACGCTCCGAGAATAACTTTCAGCACGTTGATCCCTTCAACTTCGGTGTTCAAGGGACGACGACCTTCGCGCAGGCAGCTTACGAAGTCGGCGATTTCGGCTGTAAAAGTACTGACATTGGGCAAATCGATGCTTGTAGGCTCGCTTCCGCGAATTTTGTAGCAGAGCTTGTTGCCCTGGTTGTAAATGTAGCCTTTTTCCGCGACCACCGAGAATTTTTCGGTGATGGGGGTTGGCTCATAGGCCCAGCTTGTAACGATATTGCCGACAGAGTTGTCCGCGAAACGTACCAGCACCTGAGCGGAGTCCTCACCATCCATAAAGTTCAGACGGTGGGTACTGATCATCGAAGTGACCTCAATCGGCACGCTCTGCGCCAGGTAGAGCAGCAGATAGGTGGGGTGATAGCCGGTATCGATCAGTTCGCCGCCGCCGCTCAGCGAGCGATGGCGCCGCCAGCCCATCGATTCCAGCGTAAAGGTATGGTAGAAACTATCGGTGGTGCGCACCTCGTAGACTTTGCCGAAGAGTCCTTCCCCAATCATGGCCTTCGCGCGCGCAATGGCCGGCAGGAAGAGCTGATTGTGCGCGCACATTAGCGTCACGCCGCTTGTCTGTACCGCTTGCTGAACCTCGTCGGCTTCGGCCACGCTCAAACAGAGGGGCTTCTCGCACAGGATATGTTTGCCTGCCCTGGCCGCGGCGACAATCGCGTCTTTGTGCAGGTGGTGCGGCAAACAGATATCCACAGCGTCGATATCTGTTTGCAACATCTCCTGATAATCGCGAAAAATCTCGGCGCCCCCGGCCTGCTGTGCGCGTCGCTCGGCGTTCTCGCGCATGATGTCGCTCACAGCGACCACGCGTGCATCGCTGAGCTGGAGATAGCCGTTAATATGCGGTTCTGCGATCCCGCCACAGCCAATTAGTCCAATCCGAATCGTCATGGATTTCCTCCTTGCATAGATGAAGTTTGTGCTCGATACGATTGGGGCGTCATCCCCATGCGTGTTTTGAAGACAAAGTGCAGATAACTACCGCTCGAAAAACCATGCTGAAAGGCCAGTTGGTTTCGCTAGAGAATTCATCCATACTTCTGCCTTTTTATCTCAATGGGCAATGGTTAGTTGGCCAGGTCTGTCAGACGTACCGGCGCGTTGGTACCGGCGGAGAGGCTCGCGGCCTCCATCAGCCGGGTGAGATCGGTGGCCAGTTGGATATTCTCGCTCGCGTTGCTGCCCTGCTGGATATGGGAGACCCACTGCTGGAACGCGCCAGGCTGGTTAGTTGGCAAGGGATACTCCGTCCAACGCTCCCTGGCGGAACCCTCCATGAGAGAACTTCGCACCAGGAGTCTGGCCTCAGGCGTGCCATAGAACAGGCTCCCCTGAGTCCCATGTACCTCGATAGAGAAAGGCGAGTGGCTATTTACGAAGCCCGCCTCAACCACGCCCAGCGCGCCATTGGTGTAACGCAGCGTCGCCACCGCGTTATCTTCGACAGCGCGCCCGGTGACATAGCCAAAGCTGGCGCTGACACTCTCGGGCAATCCCAAAAAGAGCCGCGCCAGATACATAGGATGGCAGCCCAGGTCGATCAACGCGCCGCCTGCACACTGGGTGAGATCAAAGAAATGCGGCGGCAACCAGCCCTGACCCAGCGCGCCATTGTGCGAGAGGCGCGTGCGCACCAGGGTCAACTGGCCAAGCGACTGGCGCGCCAAAATCTCTTGAATGGCCAGCGTGTACCCATCATTGAGCCTGGGCAGCGAAACGGCCAGTCTGACCCCGGCTGTATTGACCGCGGCCAGGATCTCATTACACTCATGCAGGGTGGACGCGAGTACTTTTTCGGTGAAAATATGTTTGCCAGCCTGAGCTGCCGCGCAGATGACCTCGCGGTGAAGGTTGGTAGGAGTATCGACGACTACACCGTCAATCTCAGGATTGGCCAGGAGTTCGGCGAGGTTTTCAGAGAAAGGGACACCATACTTCGCGGCCTGCTCTCTGCCGCGCACCGGCTCCTCATCCCAGGCCGCGACAATCTCCACATCAGGATGTTCCTGCGCCTGCCGGGCATAATCTTTTGCGTGTACATGCCAGAAGCTCAGCATCGCAATACGAATCATAAAAGCGTCTCCTCCTTTGAAATAGCGACGACACGTTTCTCTCTTCCCCCTATTCTACCCCGATAACCTGTGCTTCTACAATCCTGGAAAACGACACTCTCCACTGAAATTACGACAACCTCAACAATACATTACTCCACATAGGGATGTGTTAATTCTTAACCTTCAACCCACTCTTCGCCGTTAATAGCGACCTCTTTTTTCCAGATGGGTACGCTTGTTTTGAGGGTATCGATAATATAGCGGCAGGCCTCAAACGCCTCGCCGCGATGGGGTGAGGCCACGACAATGATCACGCTGGCCTCGCCAATCTCCAGCCGTCCCACGCGATGGGCCACCGCGACCCGTTCAGCGCCCCAACGCCGCTCGGCCTCGGCCACGATCTCGCGGATCTGCGCAATAGCCATTTCGGGGTAAACATCGTACTCCAGGTAGCGCACCTGCTTGCCGCGTGCATTATCGCGCACCACGCCCTCAAAGACCACAATGCCGCCCACGCTCGGATGCGCTATGGCCTCTATCAGTGCCGCGCGGTCCAGCGGCTCGTGGGTAATCATAATCACCGGTTCCATCGTCGTCCGACCCCCTTTCCGATTGTGTGCAGTGATCCCCCGCCAACGGGCGGAATAAACACCAGCTCGTCGTCCTCGCGCAGCGTTGTTTCCGGCGCCACATACTGGTGGTTCACCGCGCACACCGCCCGCGCCAGCGCGTGCTCCAGGCGTGGATAGCGCTCCAACAAGAGCGCGCGCACGTCAGCCGCCCGTGTCCCCTCCGGCACGCTCAACATCTCTTCATTACCGCCAACCACCTCGCGCAACGAGGCAAAATATCGCATACGAATATTCATCGTCTTTTTCTCGCTCACCTGATTGTGTGTTGTTATGGATCTACAAGCTCTTGCGAGTAGTCCAGTTAAGTTATAGCACTGTGGGGCTGGGATGGCAAACAAGCCACTATTCAATCTTATTCAACCTATGGACTCTTCTCCTGGATCACCTTTCTCGTCTATAATTTTCATAGAAGGCTTTTCCCAAGAAAAACTAAGGAGTCACTTGTATGAACAATTTCGCAGGCAAAGTTGCTATTGTAACTGGCGCGGCTTCGGGCATCGGCCTGGCGGTGGCGCGGGATTTCGCGCGCCAGGGTGTGCGCGTCACCCTTTCGGATATTGATCGCGAGCGCGGCAAGGCTGTGACAGCAGAGTTGGAGGACGCGCGTTTCCAGGCCGCGGATATGAGTAGAGCCGAAGATGTGCAGGAGTTGGTCCGCGCAACTATCGCGGCTGAGGGGCGCGTCGATATTTTAGTCAACAACGCCGGCATCCAGCATGTCGCGTCAATCGTCGAGTTTCCTGAGGAGAAATGGCGGCAAATCATCGAGATCATGCTCACGGCGCCCTTTCTGCTAACGCAGGCGGTGCTGCCGGGGATGTATGAGCGCGGCTGGGGACGTATCATCAACGTCGCCTCGGTGCATGGTCTGCGCGCCTCCGCCTTTAAATCCGCCTACGTTGCGGCCAAACACGGCCTGATCGGTCTGACGCGGGTGACAGCTCTGGAGGGGGCTGAGCACGGCGTGACCTGTAACGCCATCTGCCCATCCTATGTGCGCACACCGCTGGTAGAGAAGCAGATCACCGCTCAGGCCCGTATGCACAACATCCCGGAGAGCGAGGTCGTCGAGAAAATCATGGTCACGGAAGGCGCGATCAAACGTCTGCTAGAGCCAGAGGAGGTCGCGCAACTGGTCACGTATCTCTGTAGCGATGCTGCCAGTGGCATTACCGGAGGCGCGCAGACCATCGATTGCGGCTGGACCGCGCATTAGAGTTTATTAGCGTGCAGGGGGTGAGTGACCTGAAAACGGCAGGGCGAGCACAAGGCCACCCGTACTATGGACGGGATATTAGAGAATTTTAAGTATTCTCTAGAGAAATGAACGATAGAGATATCGCTATATTGAGCGAACAAATGCCTATCTTAGCGTCAGCCGTCCATAGTACGGGCGTCCCGGAGAGGGGTGGGAGTCTTAGATGGGAGCATAGAGGATAAGCCCATCATCCGTGTGCTGCTGGGTGAGTTGGCCGTTCAAGCGTAGGTACTCCAGGTGGGCCAGAATCTCGGCCATCGCCATGCGCAGCGCCTCGTGGTTCTCGATGCGCCGGGGCGGAAACATCTGGCGCGTCAGGCTGGCCGCGTGCTGCGGACGTTCTTTGAGCAGCGTCAGAATCTGGGCCAGGCGCTCATCGTGGTGGTGCAGGATCTCACGCACGCGTCCACCCAGGTCCGCGAACGGCTCTCCATGCCCTGGCAGCACCAGGCTGGCCGAGAGATGCTCGACCTTACGCAGCGAATCCAGATAATCGCCCAGCGGATTGGGCCGGTCATGCTCGGAGTACAGGCCAATATTGGGCGTGATGCGCGGCAAGACGTGATCGGCGGCGATAAACACCCCATCGCGTTCGCGCAAGAGCACGATCTGACCGTCGGCATGGCCCGGTACCCAGAAGACGCGGTAGTTCTCGCCCACCAGCTCGATGGACGCGCTATCTTCCACCAGATCAAACGCCTCGCGCGGGGGCACGCGCAGCATCGTGCGAATCGCTTGCGGGTCGGTTCGCGTATACCAGAGTTCGGTATTCTCCAGGCCGTGTTGTTTAAAGAAGCTGGAGACCGAGCTAAAGCGCTTCGGCATCGTCCCATCCCAGAGGATGCGCAGACTTCTCTCATCAAGCGGGTGCATATACACGCGCGCGCCGCTCTGCTCCTGCAATTCACCCGACAGGCCAACGTGATCGGGATGATGATGGGTGAGCACAATGGTCTTCAGATCGGCGATATCCAGGCCCGCGCGTGCCAGCCCCGCGTCGAAAGCCTCGCGCGCGTCCGGCGTGCCCATGCCAGCATCCACCAGTGCCCAACCATTTGCGCCCACCAGCGCGTAGACATTCACAGTGCGCAAAGGGAAAGGGATGGGCATGGTAATTTTCCAGATACCAGGCGCGATCTCGCGAGCTTCTGGCAGGGGTTCGTCAGCGCGACGAGACGGTACCGGCGGGGATTTTTGCATAAGTAGGGAATCCTTTTTGTCTGCTAAATGTTCTCTCAAATCTTTCTCTCTTGATTGTATGGTCCATACAAAGCCGTTGTCAATGTTGCGAGCTAACAACCCTCTTTTTTCAGAGCAATCAGTATGGATTTGCGCGGGGTCTTTATGCTGGAGATGAGAAATGAATTTCCCGAAAAAATCCCGGTAGGGAGGCCCGGACAAAGAGGAGCATCTATTTGATGAAACACGAAGAACAGAGAAGGCTGCGTGAAGCGCAGCTAAAAGAGCAGCCCTGGTATCGCTGGGGGCCCTATCTCGCCGAGCGTCAGTGGGGCACCGTGCGGGAGGACTATTCCCACGATGGCAATGCCTGGGATGCGTTCCCGCACGACCAGGCTCGTTCGCGGGCCTATCGGTGGGGCGAGGACGGTCTGCTGGGCATCAGCGATGATCATAACCGGCTGTGCCTGGCTCTGGCACTCTGGAACGAGGCCGACCCGATTCTCAAAGAGCGTCTGTTTGGCCTGACTAATGCCGAGGGCAATCACGGCGAGGATGTCAAAGAATCCTACTTCTACCTCGACAATACCCCAACCCATTCGTATATGAAGGCGCTCTACAAATATCCTCAGCGCGCTTTCCCCTACAATGAGCTGGTGGAACAGAATCGCCAGCGCGGACGCGAGCAGCGCGAATATGAACTGCTCGATACCGGCGTTTTTGAAGAGAACCGCTACTTCGATGTGAGCATGGAATACGCGAAAGTCGGGCCGCTGGACACCCTGGCGCGCATCACCGTCACCAATCGCGGCCCGCAGGCGGCTCCCTTGCACATCCTGCCGACGCTGTGGTTCCGCAACACGTGGGCCTGGGGTCAGGATGAGCGCCGCCCGGAGCTGCGCCGCGTCAGTTCTGATCGTTCGGAGCAGCAGCACCGCCTGATTCGCGCCAACCATCACGAACTGGGCGAATACTGGCTGGCCTGTCAGGGCGCGCCCGACCTGCTTTTCACCGAGAACGAGAGCAATGCTCAGCGTTTGTGGGGCGCGGAGAATCTTGCCTCCTTCGTCAAAGACGGCATCCATGAGACGGTGGTCAATCGCGCTCAGGGGCGTGTCAATCCTGAGCAGGTCGGCACCAGAATGGCCGCGCACTATACGCTGCATCTGGAGCCGGGCGAGACCCGCAGCATCCTTTTGCGCCTCTCGGCCTACCAGTGTGCGCAACCCTTCGCGGGCGCGGACGAACTCTTCGCCGCGCGCCACCAGGAAGCCGACGAATTCTACCGCGCACTCAACCCTGGCGCCAGCGAGGATCAGCGTCAGGTCCAGCGCCAGGCTCTGGCGGGTCTGCTCTGGAGCAAACAGTACTACCATTACGATGTCGATACGTGGCTGCGCGGCGATCCAGCTGGCCCGCCTCCACCGCAGGGCCGTCAGCGCAACGCCGAGTGGCGCCAGCTTCATAACGAGGATATCGTCCTGACACCGGATAGCTGGGAAAATCCCGCGTATTCAGCGTGGCAGCAGGCGTTCCAGGCCGTGGCGCTTGGTCAGGTGGATAGCAACCTCGCCAAGCAGCAGGTGCTGTTGCTGCTCCAGGAGCAATCCATGCGCGCCAACGGGCAGTTGCCCGCCAACGAGTGGAACCTGAACGAGAGCGATCCTCCTGTGCAGGCCTGGACTGCGTGGCGGCTCTACCGGCAGGAGAAAGAGCGCGCCGGCCAGGGGGATAGCGACTTCTTGCAGCGCGCCTTCCACAAGCTGCTCTTGAACTACGCCTGGTGGCTCAATCGTAAAGATAGCGCGGGTCGCGACATCCTCTCCGGTGGTGTACTGGGCCTGGACAATCCCGACGTGCTTGACCGCCAAAGCATGTTGAACAGCCATTTGAGACTGGAGCAATCCGACGCCACAGCCTGGCTGGGCCTGTATAGCCTGAATATGCTGGCCATTGCTATCGAGCTGACCACCCTGGACCACGCCTACCTCGACCTGACGCTCCAGTTCTTCGAGAACTTCATGTACATCGCTGAGACCATCAACGGGTCCGCGTGGGATGGCACAGGGCTGTGGGACGAGGCTGACGGCTTCTACTACAACCGCGTGAGGCTGGCTGATGGGCAACAGACCTCGCTGAAAGTGCGCGCCCTGAGCGGCCTGATCCCGCTGCTGGCTGTAGAGACCATCTCGCAGGAAGTGCTCAACAGCATCCCAGAGTTGCAGGCGCGGCTGGCCTGGTTCCGGCAGCATCGTCCCCACCTGGCGAATCTGGTCACCACCTGGCAGGATGGACCCTCCGATGGGCACACCCCTGAGCATCGTCTGCTGGCCCTCGTGCGCGAGCCACAGCTCAAACGGCTGCTACAGCGCCTGGGTGACCCGCAAGAATTCCTCAGCGAGTACGGCATTCGTTCGCTCAGCAGGCATCACGCCGAGCATCCCTACACGCTGAACACGCCGCAGGGGGATCTCAACGTGTGGTACGCGCCTGGAGAGTCCAACGACGGCACCGCGAAGGGAAGCGCCAACTGGCGCGGCCCCATCTGGTTCCCATTGAATTACCTGCTGATTGAAGCGCTACGCACCTATCAGTTGCACTACGGCGAAAACGCGCGTGTCGAGTATCCGCTAGGTTCCGGCACACAGCGCACGCTCGGCGAAATCGCCGACGATCTCACGCATCGTCTCACCAGCATCTTCCTGCGCAATGAGCAGGGACAGCGGCCAGTCTTCGGCGAGAACGGGATTTTCCAGTACGATCCGCACTGGCACGACCACATCCTGTTCCACGAATACTTCCACGGTGACAACGGTTCCGGTCTCGGAGCCAGCCACCAGACCGGCTGGACAGCCCTCGTCGCCAACTTGCTTGAGCGCGTCGAGAGCAGAGTACCGACCAGCGTCCGATCCCGCCAACAGCGCTAACCACGCTTCTACAACGTGTATGCACGTCCTACATCAGCCAATGACGCCTGATGTAGGACGTGCATACATCGTCTGTCCTCAACAAAGATTTTGGCGAAACTTGGGGGCTTGACGGCTTGACGACATGTGTTACAATACATTTATAAAAACGACGGGGTGTGGCGCAGTCCGGTAGCGCACTTGTATGGGGTACAAGTGGTCGGAGGTTCAAATCCTCTCACCCCGACTTATTTTAGGCTACAGGCCGATCCAGCGGATCGGCCTGTAGCCTTGTTTTACGCCGTTTGCTTGCGTTAAAACTGTCTGCTTGGTGGGAGCAAAACTGGGGGCATAACGTAATGACACCCTCTATCTTTTGGACAATGACTCTTTTACAGATCTCATCTCCATTCTGCCCTCACTTCGTTCGTCGGAAGTTGCTTCGAGAAAAACGCTCACCTCTCCAGAATGCTTGTGGAGACCAACGGTCGCCTTGGATTTTAAAATGATGAGTTTTTGAGATGCAGGATCATTACTCCACTCGCAGCACAAGCCTGCCGCGTCCATGACCACGCTGACTATACGCGTGAGCCTGCTGTGCCTCGCTCCAGCTCCCTGGCTTGACGATTGCTTCCATGTAGACAATCCCTTTCACCGCCTCAGGATGGCACCGCGCTGCCTCAATGCCTCGGCATTTGTTGGGTCAAACTGAATAGCCTGATCAAGATCGTCCAGCACCTCCTCTGCTGAATACACACCATTTTTTTATGGTACTGCACCAATGTCACAGAATTGGGGGATTGGGACATCGATTGGCAGGGGTATCAGGAACTGAGCGAGTCCAACTCGACGGGGAAAGGCGAGATCCATTTCGCCTGGGTGCTCGATGGCCGGGCGATCCAGGACGTCTGGATCTTCCCCATCCGGGAAGACCTGCGCCGTGGCGTGCCCATAGATGAATGGGGTTCCACGCTTCGTTTCTATGATCCGAATCTGGATGCCTGGCGAATTTCCTGGAGTGGGCCGGCGAACCGGGTGGTCCGAACCATGACGGCTCGACCAGTGGGAGACGAGATCTGGATCGAGGGACCGAATCTCAAAGGGCAGCCGCTGCGCCGGATTTTTTCACACATCACCAGCCATTCCTTCCATTGGAGCAACTTCGTTTCTGAGGACGATGGGCAGACGTGGCGCCTCCAGGAGGAACTGGAAGCTCACCGGGTAGGATAGGAAGCAGAACAGATTCTATGATAAAATAAGGCTGTCATAATTTGGCTGTGACAAACTGTGATATTTGCCAACTCTTCCTGTTTTTTGGGGAAAACTGAGCATTTTTAAGAGGAGAAAACCCGTTCTATGGCTGTTTCACCTTTCAGCGATCTTCTCAAGACGCTGCGCCTGCGTGTGCATCTGAGCCAGCGAGTTCTGGCGGAGAAGATGGGCGTGCATCGCAATACGATCTGGTCCTGGGAACAGGGCAACTATCTTCCCGACAGCAAAGGTATGGTACTGGAGCTGGCGCATCTGTTGCATCTCAACGAGTTGGAGACACGCGAACTCCTCGATGCGAGTCTCACCGCGCCTTCTCTCTATTGGTCTGTGCCGTACCAACGCAACGCTTTTTTTACTGGTCGGGAAGCCTTGCTCGACAGACTGCATCAGATGCTGGGCGCGGATCATGCCGTGGCGCTCACCCAGTCATACGCATTACATGGATTGGGGGGCATTGGCAAAACCCAGATTGCTCTGGAGTACGCCTACCGCTACGCGCTGGAATATAGCGCAGTCTTTTGGATCGAAGCGGAGACCGCCGAGAGCATCCTGGCAAGTCTGGGGCGTATCGCCGCCCAGTTACAACTTCCAGAGAGGGGAGATCCGAATCAGCAGCGGATGGTGGCAGCACTGCATCGCTGGCTATCCACCCACGGCACATGGCTGTTCATTTGGGATAATGTGGAAGATCCCGCACTGCTCCAACGCTTTCTGCCGTTGGCGCCTCAGGGAGCGACCCTCATAACCGCGCGTCGTCCGGCTCTGGGAACTCTGGCGCATAGCCTGGAACTCTCTCCGATGACACTCGAGGAAGGCACGTTGTTTGTGTTGCGACGTGTCCAACTCCTCAAAGAAGACCTCATCAGGAAGTCAGGGTCGGATGATGCTCAGCCTCTCCCTCCGGCGTGGGAAGCTGCTCAAGAACTCGTCAATGTGATGGGCGGCTTACCGCTGGCTCTCGATCAGGCTGGCGCTTATATCGAGGAAACTGGATGCAGTATAGCTGATTATTTGCAACGCTATACACAGCAGCGTGTCCAACTTCTCGATCGGAGAGGAACATCCGGGCGCGATCATCCTCACGCTGTTACAACCACTTTTTCCCTGGCCTACACCCAGGTGAGGCAGCAGAATCCGCTCGCGGCCGATCTGCTTTGTCTCTGCGCCTTTCTCAACGCCGAAGGCATTCCTGAGAACCTCTTTGTCGCAGATCCCCACGATGCCGGTCAGCCCATCGTGGCTGATCTGTACCAACTCGATCAGGCGATCGCGACGCTGCGAACCTTTGCTCTGGTCCAGCGCCATCCAGAAACAGGAACCCTCTCACTCCACCACCTGGTACAGACTGTCCTGCAAGAAGAGATGAGCCAACAGGAGCGCGTGGCATGTCAGCAGCGCGTGGTCGGATTGCTCAATGCCCTCTTTCCTGAAGTGACCCGCGAGACCTGGAGCCAGTGCGAGCGTCTCCTGCCGCATGTGCTTTTGTGTGAAACCACTCTGCCAGATCAATTATGGGAGCAGGATCAGGTGGAGATGCTGCGCCGGGCAGCAGATTATCTTGGCTGGCGTGCCCAGTATGAGCTTGCAGCGTCGTTGTACCGGCGTGTTTTCTCTCTCCAGGAGCAGAGGTTCGGGGCTGAGCATACCAGTATGGCAGCCGCGCTTGATGGGCTTGCCCGTGTCTTTATGGCACAGGGAAAATACGAGCAGGCGGAGGTGTTGCACCAGCGAGCGCTCCACATCTGGGAACAGACCGTGGGGCAGGAACATCTGCAGTTCGCCCGTTCGCTGAACTCGCTGGCGGCTCTCTCCTGTAGCCGGGCCAACTATCTACAAGCGGAACGCCTGCACCAGCAAGCGCTCGACATCCTGGAACGGATACAGGGACCAGAGCATCCCGACCTTGCTCATCCCTTCAACGATCTGGCGAACGTCTACGCTGAGCAAGGGAAGCACGAGCAGGCAGAACGCTGCTACGAGCGCGCCCTGCAGATTTGGGAAAACGCCTACGAGTCTGAACACCACGACCTGGCCTATCCCCTCTATAATCTGGCCGATCTCTACAGAGAACAGGGGAAAAATGAACAGGCGGAGCATTGCTATGAGCGCGCTCTGCGGATTTGGGAACATGAATTAGGATCAGAGCACCCTCTGCTGGCCCATCCACTCGATGGCCTGGCAGCTGTGTGGGTGCAGCAGGGAAAAGAGGAGCAGGCGGAACGCCTCTATCAGCGCGCCCTGCGCATCCGAGAACAAGCATTGGGACCAGAGCATCCTGGACTGGCGACATCGCTTGGTGGGCTGGCCGATCTCTCTTCCCAGCAAGGAGAAGACGAACAGGCAGAGCAGTTGTATCAGCGCGCCCTGCGCATCCAGAAGCAAGCATTGGGACCAAACCACCCCGATGTGGCGCTCACTCTCAACGGGCTTGCCTCTCTTTACAGCAAACAAAAGAAGTATGAACAGTCAAAGACGTTATATGAGCAGGCTTTGTCCCTTCAAGAAAAACAGTTAGGACCGGAACACCCACGAACCATCGCGACACGCAACCATCTTGCCGCACTATCTCAAGGATTCTGTTTCTCAGGCATGTTGAAGCGGTCTGGAGAGGATTTGGAGAGAACGTAGATATCATCAAAATAGGGCAAAACTGAGGGTTCAGATTGACCTGAAGACTGCTATGCTCGAAGTTAATATCTTGCCAACGCAGAGCCAGCATTAGACAAAAAAAATCAAAAAGCATAGCTACATTGTGATTTTCCTATTGTATGCTTTTAGAGAACATCAAGGAGTGGGTATCCTGATAGAAAAGCCCCACTCTGCTCAACATATGGAGGAAAAACACAATGTCCTATCAACCAGATTCGTACTACCAACCAGAGGCGAATGCACCACAGTTCGAGGAAAGACCACCAGCACAGCAGCAACCATTAGATTCGTCCACGTCGTCTCAAGGCCAGAGGATAGCAGCGGCCAATCCTTATATCAAGTACACCTTATTAGATGGTATTGCCGGATTCATCGGGGCTCTGGTCGTCTTGTCTACCCAGTCACTCGCTGGTACGTTTTTCATCTTCCTCTGCGCCGCCATTGCCTTGTATCGTGGCATAAGAGCAGTGATCTTTGTCAATCGCTATCCTGCGACATCTGGTCGCGCAACTGGCATCGTCTCGATTATCCTGGGCGGCCTCTCCATCATTATCATGATCTACCTGCTTGTGACGGTTGGGGTGCAATAGTACGGCATCACAGGATCTTTTCGGGTGCACCGTATGGCCTCTGCCTTTCAGGATGATGGGCAGGGGCCTCAGTTGTTCTCTTTTGGGCACGAAAATTGAGGAGCTTAGCCTCCGCCAGGATGCTTGAGAACCGATAAGATTTTCAAATGGCAGATACTGCTCCTCTAAGGAGGGCATTATCTTCTTGAGAGGAGCAGTTCACCAGAAGTTTCCTATTCTTCCATCCTCGGGAAGATGCCTCAGATCCGGGCGATGGCGCGAGAACCGTAGGGGGCAAATTGGACGAAGAGAAGCTGGAATAGCTGGCACCTTGCGATGCTGGCGAATCCGCTTCCACGTCAGGTGGCTGAGGAGAAGCAGATGGACCTGCCTGCAGCACCGCTGATCCGGGAGTGCCAGTGCTAGTGCTTGGATACTCGCCCCGGATTCTCCCACCGAGATACACCTTAAAGCACTGTTTTGCGTCCCACCACAATCTGTCGCGTGCCCCGTCCCAGCGGCTTCCAGTCGTAGCCCCCGTAAATTGCTTCGATGCGCAAGCCGCTAGCCAGAAAGAGCAGTTGTAGCTCGCGCGGGAAAAACACGTGCATATCGAGCTTTGTCAGGTAGCGTTCATGCTCACCCGTCTCAAAAAACTTCTCATGCGTCCAGGTGATATGCTGTAGCTGCTCGATCTGGTCGTATTTGCGGCTGCTGTAGAGCAGCATGGTGAATTCGTCCGGCGCTTCAATCTCATCTTCCAGGTAGACATTCGAGGGTCGGTTCAGGGCGTTGCTGAGGTAATCAATATCGGGCAAAAAGACATCGACGACAAAACGCCCACCGGGCGCCAGGTGCTCCCAGGTGTTTTTGAAGGCGCTGAGCTGCTGCTCGATTTCGTACAGGTGCGAGATGGAGTTAAAGGGCAGGAAAATCAGGTCGTAGGTGCCCTTATATGGGAGCGCGTAGTCGCTCATGTCGGCCATGTGCAGTGATATTCGTTGCTGTATGGCTTCGGACTCATGGGCCAGCTTGCGTTGATAGGCTGCCAGCATCTCCTCCGAGATGTCTATGCCGTCCAGCAAAAAGTCGCCGGGGCCGCGCAGCAGTTCCAGGCCAATGCGCCCGCTGCCACAGGCCAGTTCCAGCACGCGCCGTGGCGTATAACGCATGACCAGCTCTTTCCAGAAGGGTACATCCTGTTCTGACTGGCTTTGATATTCAAGATCGTAATCTTCGGCACGCTCGTAATATTCGCCGACTGCGTAAAACATCGTTTTCGGGCCTCCAGGGAATCAGTGGTGATGAGATTGCATCGTTTCGGGGTAGAGATTAGCATACATGGGCCTATTCATACAAGTATGTGCGCAAGAAGTCAGCCTGCTCATCTCAGACGACCTTCTCAATCTGGCTGGCTAACAGCACGCTTACCAGCAGGATGAGAAGGCCCAGGGGGAGAAAAATGGGCCAGATAAACTGCAACAATATGCAGAAAAGTGCCAGGAGCAACACAGGCTGCATCAAGGCGCGATACCGGCTGAAGAAGCCACGTCGCAGCCAGAGATGGGCCAGGCCGATGGCCAGGAACATCCCGCCTACGAAAACGAGGTCCAGAAGCAGCGCTGGCCAGTTCCACACATTGCCAGTAAGCTGAATGCTGATCGTCAGCAGCGGCAGGGTGCCGACGTGTGGATCTTGCCAGGTGAGGAGCAAGCAGGCCAGCGCCGCCAACCAGACCGTCCAGCGTTCTACGCCCCCCATGCCCAGGTGCGCGGATCTTAACAGGCGTGCCAGGACCACGCAGCCCAGGATACAGAGCGCGCTCAGCACACCGATGGTCAGTAAGGTCAGGGTAATCGCCGCGCCGCCTGGAAACTGGTGGGCTTTGGACAGGTGGGTCAGCACAGCGCGAAACGGGCCGAACACCCCTTGCAGAATCAGCGCGATGGCCAGCAGGGAGAGCACCAGTACGCGTTCCAGCATAACGAATAGTGCGCGCAGGCCAGCCAACCACGCGTCGAGGCGCGCGGAGAGATGGGATTGTCGTTGCAAGTGGCAGACGGTCAGCGCGAGCAGGCCCAGCGGCAGACCGAGCAATAGCCCGTAGATCGCATACGCGGGGAACTGGCCGGCAAACTGGGTAAATTGCTGGTTGGCCGTGTGTTGATCCATGACCAGAGCATTGGAACTGGCCTGAGCCTGCCAGTACGCGCTATCGAAGAGCGCGCAGATCAAAGCCAGACTCAGGGTGAGCGTGTGGTCCAGCCAGGTGAACGGTTGCGCGCCACGCCGCAGACGCAGCAGCATAATAAAGGTCAGCAGGACCAGCAGCGGCTCGATGAACTGGTAGAGCGTCGCGAAGCTGAGAATGGTAATGCTGAATGGGAAAACGTTGCCGGGGACAACCGGCACCAGAATGTGCTGCCCCAGCTGGTTGAACAGCGCCGCCACAACCAGGGTGAGCAGAAACAGCGTCAGGCGCGTTCGTGCTCCTGGACGGCGCTCGTTGGGCGATGTAAAGGTTGTCGGATCTGGCTGACGCGTGAAGAGGGCCAGCAGAGCGAAGAGTGGTGGCACAAACACGCAGAAGAAGTTGGCCTGGGCCAGTTGCTGTAAGAAAGCAGGCGCAGGAGCGCTGCCCCCCAGCAGTTGGCGCAGTTCGCTATAACCAAAGACATACTGCAACGGCGTAAAAGCCAGCGCGACCAGGAACAGGGTCAAACGCGACCAGCGTCCGAAGGGCTGCGTGTAGTTAAACATTGCCAGGAGAGCTAGAAGCCCCAACAGCAAGGGCAGGATATATGTCACGCTGGCAGGCGTGAGAAACGGCAATTGCGCGGTCTCGACTGGCCCGAAGCCATCGTGGAGCAGCGCGCAACAGGCCGCCAGAAACCCCAGTTGGAACTGATCGACCCAGGCAAAAAGTCTGGCCGGACGCAGCAAACAGGCGATACCTCCCAGCAGCAAAAGCAGTGAGAGCACCTGATTGAGCGTAATCAGCGGAAGATACTGTTGCTCCAGATTCACCATATCGGGCAACGCCTGGAGAGCCACGCCAGCCACAAACAGCCCCAGACCCATCAACCCGAAGATACTGCGCAACAGAGGATCATTCAGCCGTTCACTGCTGAGGTTCACTGACAGCAAGCAGAGCAGGCTAAAGATCAGGGCCAGAGCGGTCAGATGGGACGCGTCCGGCGCGCTTTTCAACAGGTACAGGCCCCCGCCCAGGACAAGTGTCAGCGTCGCCAGCAACACGCTGACAAAGCGTGGCGTCCAGACGCGTGCGTCCCAGGACCAGTTCTCCACAGCCTGGACTATATGCCGCCACCATTGCGCGGGAAACGCCCGCACTGCCTGTCCCACACCAGCAGAGCGCGCTGCCTGGAGTGCCGGAGCAAGGCCACCGAACAGGCTACTCCCCAGCATGCCAAGCGCCACCAGCGGCAAACGCATAAGCAACCCGGCGCGCCGCGCGGGTGCGACAACTGCCGGGCTGGAGCCATCCACCTCGTAGGTGACAGCGTTGGGGTCGTAGGTGCCGTAGCTGGAGAGCCGGAAAGATCCAATCAATGTGGCGCGTATCTCTGTTAAACGGCGCTGGACCTCAGCGACGCTGACCGGGCGATCTTCTGGTCGGGCTTCTACCATTTGCTCGACCAGTGTGCAGAGATCAGTAGGAACCTGGCGATTGAAAAAATCCACCGCCTGAAAATTGCAACGATGGGCCTGGGTATTCGACTGGGGATTGTAGCCAGTCAGACAATGATGTAGGGTCGCGCCCAGGCTAAAGATATCCGAACGTGGCGTTGACTGGCCGCCATACTGTTCCGGCGAGGCATAGCCAGGGGTCACAAACGTCTCGGTATCGAGATTGTGTTGCCAGAAACGCGCAATGCCAAAATCGATCAGAAAAAGCTGTCCATCGTCGCGCACAATAATATTAGATGGCTTGAGGTCGCGAAAGATCACCGGTGGATAGTGTGTATGCAAATAGGCTAGCACATCGCAGAGTTGCAAGCCATAGTCCATTACCTGCTCTACCGCCAAAGCCGCGCCTTTCGCCTGTTTTAAAATCTGTGACAGCGTCTTGCCTCGAATAAAATCCATTACCAGATATGAACGGTCGCGATCCTCAAACGAATCATAGACGCGAGGAAGATGAGGATGTTGCAGGTGCCCCAATAGATCGGCCTCTTGCTGAAAACGCTGGCGCGCGCGTTGCAACTCGCCCGCATCCTTCAAACGACCCTGGCTCATCTCTTTAATCGCCACCAGCTCGTTGCTCCGCTGTGTATCGCGAGCCAGGTAGACCGCGCCCATGCCCCCTTTGCCAGCCGTTTCAAGCAGCAGATAGCGCCCCTTATGCAGGGTTGTATTCGCAGGCAAGCGCCCTGTGCCAGCGTCGACGAAACGCCGAAAAAAATGCTGCTGAACGTGTGCCACAGTAGAGAGTCCTTTTTCTCATTTTTCCTGAAAAAATAGGAAATGATCCCGGAAAAGAGTGCATTTATATGTGCAGACGTTATGCTCTCATTATAAAGCGGTACGTCATTTGGGTCAATGGAATTGTCTGGTAATTTTTCACAAGGGTGCCATTGCGCGCTTCAGAGAGCCTGCTTTATACCTCCCGGCGATGCCAGTCGGTCATATGCTGGTACGCGTGGGCGATGCGCAGGACCATACCCTCTTCAAATGGCTTGCCCGCGACTTGCAGGCTCAGCGGCAGGCCGTTGCTCGCGAAGCCGCAGGGGAAGGTGATCGCGGGCAGACCCGCCAGGTTGAAAGGCATGGTCAGGCGCAACATGGCCTCGCTGGCGTTCTCACGCGTACCGTCGATGCTGATCTCCTGGCCCATTTGCGCGCTGGGAATAGCCGACATGGGCTGCGCGGGCAGGATTAGCGCGTCTACCTTCTGCATGGCGGCGCGCAGGGAACTGGCGAAGAGACGGCGCCGATTCTGAGCGCGCAGATACTCCACGGCCTTGATCTCCTGGCCCTCCAGCAGACGCGTGCGCGTTGGCTCGCCATAGAGATCCAGCTTCTCGTTCAGCCAGCCCTTCTCCATGTGCGCAAGCGAAGCCTCTGGTTTCTGGACGCCGCGATAAGTCGCGAAATCGGCTCTGGGCAGTTCGACATCCAGCACCGTTGCCCCGGCCTCTTTGAGTACTAGCAGGGCGCCGTGCCAGGCCAGGCGCACTTCGGGGTCCAGCGCGCCGACAAACTCTTCCTGGGGAACGCCCAGCTTGAGACCCTGTAAAGAGAGCGCGGCCCCAGCCTGTTCTTTATTTAGCAGGTCGTGGATTTTGTCGGGAGGACGCGAGACGCTGTTGGGATCATGTGGATCATACCCGGCAATGGCATCGAAGAGAAGAGCACAGTCCTCAGCACTGCGGCCAAGTGGTCCGACATGGTCAAGCGACCAGCTTAACGGGATAACCCCGAAGCAGCTCACCCGTCCATACGTCGGCTTGAGACCGGTGGCGCCACAGCACGCGGCAGGAATGCGAATCGAGCCGCCAGTGTCGCTGCCGAGCGCGCCCAGACACATCCCCGTCACCACAGCCGCCGCCGAACCTCCACTGGAGCCGCCGGTCGTGCGCGTGTGATCCCAGGGATTGCAGGTCGGGGGTGAATATGGCCCATACGCAAACTCAAACGTCGTGGTTTTGCCAATAATGACCGCTCCGTTTTTGCGCAACAACTCAATCACACTCGCGTCTTCGGCGGCAGTAAAATCAGCCAGCACCTTTGAACCAGCCGTCAGGCGTACCCCTTTCACGGCGATGAGATCTTTGATGGCGATGGGGATGCCATGCAGCAGGCCGCGATACAGTCCAGTGCGAATCTCCTGCTCCGCTCGTTCCGCCTCTTGCAATGCCTGGTCGCGCATCACCGTTACATAGGCTTGCAACTCGCCATCCCGTTTATCGATCAGCTCAAGCGTCTCCAGCACTAATTCCGTGGGCGTCACGATCCCGGCATGGATATCGTCGGCAGCATCCCTGATGGATTTATAAGGCATACGGTCTGGCTCCTCTTCTTTCATCTTATAGGTAGAAGTCTGCTTTGTCCCCCAGTGTACAACATTCCGCACGTCCGCTGATGGCTGGGCCTGATGCAGAGAGACCCGGACAATATGGCTTACCCCCTGGCTCTGCGCAGAGTCAGGGGGTAAGCTAATAGTGCAAAATCACGCTTCTCTGCGCTGATAAGTAAGGACCGCAACCCCCGATGGATGCGTTTTGGAACCGACCAGCTTCAGCTTCACCTGCTCCTTGATAGTGTGAAAGCGCGGCTTACTATCACCCAGAATCACTGGATGGACTAAGATCTGATACTCATCGATCAAGCCAAGATTGGTCAGCGTTTGCACCAGGCTCGCGCTTCCATAGATCAGCATATCGCGTCCCGGCTCGCGTTTCATAAAGCAAAAAGAGGGTGTGATCGAACGTTTAGATAGTGTATAATGATGTGCATATTCATAGGATATTTCTCGTGAGATATTTTTCTTGAGATAGGGAGATGCAGGTTGATGGTTGCTGACATGGTGGGCCGCGAACTCAGGGGTCGCTACAAATTGATCGATGAGCGCGGTAGTGGCAATTTTGGCACAGTCTATATTGTGCGTGATCTCACAACAAATCATCTGTACGCGGCGAAAATTATGCGTATCGATCATACCGGTGATAGCGAACTGGTTGAGCGTTTCAAACGTGAGGCGCTGATACTGTACAATCTGAATGATCTGCATATCGTGCGTGTGATTGATTATGGCAATGAAGGTCCGCTCTACTATATCATCATGCATCATATCGATGGGCAGAACCTCAAGTATTGGATACAGCAAGATGAGAAAATGGAGCCGTTGCGCGCCCTGGACTATATTCACCAGGCAGCGCAGGGACTGAATGCGGCGTATAAACGTGGCGTGGTGCATCGCGATATCAAGCCACAGAATATCCTGATCAACAATAAAGGTGTCCTGAAAATCGTCGATTTTGGCCTCTCGCGCAGCAAAGATATGATGACGATTACCCATTCTGACAAGTTTATGGGCACAGCCTATTACGCAGCTCCCGAACAGGTGCAAAGTAGCCACGAGGTGGATACGCGGGCCGATCTCTACTCCTTGAGTATAGTGCTTTTTGAGATGCTCAGCGGCAAACCGCCGTACACCGATGGCGGCGCCCTGGAGATCATTTTGCAGCATACAAATTCTCCTATTCCCTCGATCTGCCGCCGCTGTCCAGAACTGCCGCCTGAAATGGATCACTTTTTCCAACAAGCTCTGGCTAAAGCGCCTGACGCGCGCTTCCAGTCGCCTTCCGACTATATTGCCGCCATCGAACAATTGCAACAGCGTTTCAGAAAAGCCCAGGCACCAGGGCAGGTCCAAAAGCCGAGCCAGCCGCGTTTGCCAGTTGTATCCCCACCGCCGAGCCAGCCACGCTTGCCGGTGACACCGCCACCATCCAAACCGCCAGTGCCAGCTCCTCGACCACAGACACCGCTGCTCTCGGAGATGCCAACCCTGTTACGGGCCAGCCTCGTTCTGGTTGCCAGCGGCCAGGTTTTCTCGTTGCACTCCGACCAGATGATTATTGGGCGTCCAGACCCCCGGCGCGAGGTCCATCCCGACATTCTGATCAATGACGAGACCAAAACCGTTGGGCGTATCCATGCCTGTCTGAGTTGTCAGCAGGGAGTGTGGAGCGTCGAGGACCGCAACTCGCGCAACAAAACGCGCCTCAATGGAGAGACCCTGCTCCCTTTTACGCCTGTGCCGCTCAAAGATGGCGATCTGTTGCGCTTTGGTCGCGTCGAGGCCCGTTTTAAGCTGTATTAGTCCTGGTTCACACGCCCAGGTTGACAACATTTGACCCCGTCGTGTACTCTGTGAGCAAGAGAGTTGTTCCGATAAATTCTGGCACTGCCAGTTTGAAGGAGGTGCATTTATGAGAAAGCAAACGAACTTGCCCCTTGTGCTTGCACGCACCTTGTCTCACCACTGCGAAGGCCATGAGCGAAGAGCGCGTCAAATAGATGGGTCGCCCATTGTGACCTCCGACGCTTACTAAACGGCATGTTATGGCTCATTCCCTCCGCACGGTAGACAATCTGAACCTGACAATTGAACCGTGTTTTACTATCCTCCTGGAGGGAAATGCTTGATTAACGATCCGGAGATCCTTACCGGCATGGTCTTGAACGGCGCGCATGGCATCTACGACGTTCATACCGAGAATGGCATTCTGCGCTGTACTCTGCGCGGAAAACTGAAAAAGGCCTTTGCCCAGGCCCAGGCCGCCGAAGCGGTGGCAAAATCTCGTCCTCGCTACGATAAGATGGTAGCCCAACCCAAAGCCAGACGCGCGACCAAAAGTGCGGAGATGCGTGAGGCCACTTCTCAGGCCACGCCGTCGCGCCTCTCAGTTGGAGACCATGTGAAGCTGCGCCAGCTTGATGCGAGTACGGGCATGATTGAGGAGATTCTGCCGCGTCAGAGCGAACTCTCACGCCGCGATAGCGGCTCAACCGACAAGAAAGCTGTTCAGCAGACGTTGCTGGCGAATCTGGATCAGGCCATGCTGGTCTTTGCCGCCGCCCAACCCAATCCGCACTTTGCCATGCTCGACCGCTACCTGGCCATCTGCGAATCCGCTGAAATCCATCCGGTCATCTGCCTGAACAAGGCCGACCTGCCCTACGAAGAGTACGTCGAACGCGACGCCGCACTCTACACCCGCCTGGGCTATCAGGTCGTCTGGACCAGCGTCATCACCGACCAGGGCATCGACGCCCTGCGTGAGTTGCTCAAGGACCACATGACTCTCTTCACTGGACCTTCCGGCGTGGGCAAATCCTCGCTGGTCAACGCCATCGAGCCAGGCATGGCCATCAAAACCGGCCTGGTCAGCAGCGCTACTGGCAAGGGCAAGCACACCACCGTCGGCTCCCAGCTCTACCCTCTCAGCGGCGGTGGCTGGCTGGCCGATTCCGCTGGTATCCGCGCCCTCGCCGCCTGGAACATCGACCCCGCCGACCTGCCCCTGTGCTACATCGAATTCCGCCCCTACCTCGGCGAATGCGCGTTCTCCGACTGCACCCACATCGACGAAGACGGCTGCGCCATTCTGCAAGCCGTCGAGGATGGCGTAATCGACGAGAATCGGCATAAAAGCTATGTGAGAATTCTGCTGGGGGAAGAGCGATAGTATCATCTATAGGCCTGACAAAAAAAGCGGCGCACACGTCGCTTTTTTTGTCGCGTCCAAATTTGTCTCTCAGAATCCCTTCTGCACTCCGAAGCATTATCCCTTATTTGATTAAATGTGATGAGAGATTTTCCACTTATAAGGGCGTAATATATGCATATTACAGCACATGATAATCGCTCGCCTGTATAAAAGGGGATCTCATATGCAGCAACCTTTTTCTCAATCCTGGTGTGCTCAACGTTTTTCTCGGTTTATGGTGCTTCAGCAGCGTTCGCATCGTCGGCTCAAGTACACTGCTCTGATTGGAAGTCTGTGCGTGATCATACTTATGGTGGGCGTGCTCTTGCTTCCCAGGTTCATCGCTTTGCCTGCTCTCGGCACCGCTCAGTCACAGCAGCAGACGGCGATGTTTGGGAATGACGCGCAACATACACACGCGAATTCGGCAGAGCATATCCTCACGCCTGCCAATGTCGCGCATCTTGGCACGGATTGGACCTCTGTGCCGACGGGTGGCAGCCTCTTCTCCTCGCCTGTGAGCGCGAATGGCGTGATCTACGTGAATTCCCTGGATGGTCGCCTGTACGCCTTCAATGCGACCGGGTGTGGCAAAGTGACCTGTGAGCCACTGTGGGCCTCGCAGCCCACCGGGAGCTTGATCTATTCCTCACCAGCCGTCGCACAAGGCGTGGTCTATGTTAGCGCGTTTGATCGCAAATTGTACGCCTTCAATGCGGCAGGGTGTGGGAAAGCGAGCTGCATGCCACTGTGGGTGTCGACCGCCGTTCAGGGGGTGACGATCTCTTCCCCGACGGTGAACGATGGTGTGATCTTTGTTGGTTCCAGCGGCGGCTTTTTATACGCTTTCAGCGCGGCAGGTTGTGGAAAGTCTCTGTGTGAGCCGCTATGGACCTCGACGCCTATGCAGGCTGCTTGTGGCGCGAACGATTGCTTGCCGTTGCCGACTACCGTAAACACAAACTCTGGTTTCTCGTCCTCACCGGCTGTAGCCAATGGCAAAGTCTATATTGGTTCTTTTGATCGACGGCTCTACGCCTTCAACGCATCAGGCTGTGGGAAGACGACCTGTGCGCCCCTCTGGAACACTACGCCAACCCAGTTTGTCATCACATCCTCGCCATCGGTAGCTGCTGGCATCGTTTTTGTTGGCTCGCTGGATGGGCAACTCTACGCGTTTGCCGCATCTGGCTGCGCGAGTCCTCCCTGCGCACCCTTGTGGGCATCGGAGTCGACTGGAGGCCCGATAGAATCCTCGCCTGCTGTGGCCAAGAACGTCGTATATATCGGCTCCTGGGATCATAAATTGTACGCCTTCGATACCGCTGGCTGTGGCAACCTCTCCTGTCAGCCGTTGTGGACCTCGACGCCTGCCGCAAGTATCCTCGAATCCTCGCCGACAGTCGCGGGCGGGGTGGTCTACATCGGCTCGGTGGATGAGCATCTGTACGCCTTCAATGCCGCGGGTTGCAACGCCAGCATGTGTCAGCCGTTGTGGACCTCGCCGCAATCTGGGGGAGCTATCGAGTCCTCGCCTACTGTGGCTGATGGCGTGGTCTATGTCGGCTCGCTCGATCACAAACTCTACGCCTTTCACCTGCGCTAACTGGCGGCTATATTGGGAGCGGGTGCGCCTGAAAGAAGTCCCACACCACCTCCAGGCTGCTGCGCGTCCCAAGCATCGCTGGCCAGGAGTGGCCGCCGCCTTCGATGCGATAATGGACGACTACTGCGCCCTGCTGACAGCTCGTCCATTGTTCGCCCATGACCTGCGCGGTTTGCAGGAAGACCACTGGACCCTGCTGGCAACCGTCGCGCGCGGCCCAGTCCTGGAGCCATTGTGAGATTGCCGGATGCGGCCAGGATGTGTCGGAGTCACCCTGATAGGGTACAAGTGGATCAGCGGACCCGTGGATCTCCATGATTGGCGTCGGGCGACTCGGATGGCAGCCACCTGGAATGGCGTAGTAGTCTCCAGAGGCGGGGACAAACGCGGCGATTCTTCCAGCCAGATTGCAGGCCAGGTCATAGCTCATACCGCCGCCATTTGAAAAGCCTGTTACATATACACGCCGCGCATCAACACAGAGCTTGTTTTGCAGATCATCGAGCATGAGGCTGACCGCGTGTACTTCATCGACACCGTAATCAATCGGGCCGGTATTCGCCCAGCCGCGTGCATCACCCTGGCCGTCCGGTAAGCCCTGTCCATAGGCCACGAGAAAGGTGCGTTGATCGGCCAGAGCCGAGAAGCCCGAACCCTGATCTCCCCCCAAAGCGTTGCCACCAAAGCCGTGGAAGTAGAGCAAGAGCGGTGTCGGAGCCGTGTTCTGATAGCCGCCAGGCACATGTACGCGATAGCTCCGCGTACTGTAGCCATGTGAATCGGCGGGGTCGACCGCGAAAGTCTGATCCACGCTACTCCCAGGGGTCGTCGGCGCGGCACGTCCACACCCACGCGAAGCCACTGGCTGATTGATCGTGCCACGCACTGCTGACTGGCCGACAGAAACGTTATAACCAGAAGCGGCTGGCGTGTGGGTGGACGATCCAGTGTTGAAGAGGTTACAACCGCTCAGAAACAGGCAACACAAGAGAATCACGCGTGAAAATATCTTTGAATGCTGCATAATCAACCTCTTCCATAAGAAGGCAACCATCTCTTGCATAGCGATGGTGTGAGCCGCTCTATCAACGCTGGATTGGTGTACTAATTGCTAGTATTACGCTCAGCATTGGGCAAATCTCTCACGAAATGCGAATATGATGCAGTTTATGGCTTATTTCTCGCAAACGGCCTGCTGAAACCAGCATGAGAGGTATAGCATACATTTTCTATACACAAAACAGGTGAGGTGCGCGGGAGCCAGGCTCTTGCACACCTCACCTGGAGTAGGCCACGGCTGAGATGGATCACGCGGCCACGCCGGATGTGCCCGTCTCCGTAGCTGGTTCGTAATCCGCGATTTCATAGAGGAAGCGCGTGCCAGCAACCAGCTTGCGGTTGTAGGATGTGCTCTGGACAAAGACGCGGTATTCGTCCAGGTGGGTTGGCCGAATGCGCGCACCTTCTCCGAGGGGCAGACCCAGCATCACGCGGGCCTGGTTGCCGGCAAAAAGATCGCCCGTCTCGCGGTGTTGCAACACGATCTCTTTGCGCGCCTGGATCGTCTCCGTCTTGGTGAACTCGTAGAAGCCCTTGCCAGCTTTGAAGATCAGCCCATTGTGTTCCGCGAAGGTCTTGATAGGTGCAGGTTCGTCAACTTCCAGCACCTGGAAACGGCCAGGAGGCACGGCGCGCAGGTCGATTGGCCCTATCTCTTCCGCCGCCAGTTCGCGGCCCTGCATGGTGGCGAAGGCGCGTTTCAGCGAACGGCTCATGCGCCCCTCGCGCTGAACCTCCTGTTCGTACATCTGAATTTTCTGATCGGTATCCTGACGATAGCAGATGGCCATGAGCATATCAGTAATCTCAGCAAACTGATCAAGGCTCAAATGGAAGCTGCCCGCTATGTTCGCCAATTCTCTATAAAACGGCGTGGCGTGCCGCCGGTTGAGCGCCTGCACCGCGTAGATGCTGATGCCTTGAGCGGTGAGTGCCGAGGCTTCTGTGCGCCAGTTCAGACGTTGGGGATTGGTCGCGGGCGGATGAGGCACATCGTCGCCGATCAGGACAAAGACGCGCGTTGCCTCTGGACGCCAGGTGAGCGCCTGTGCCTCACGTAGCACCAGTTCGTAGCATTCGGGCGCGTCGCCCCCGCCCGTGGCCTGGGTATGTTCAACGAAGTTCGTGATCGTCGCCGTTTCATGGGTCAGATCGAGGTGGCGCGTAACATAAGTGCGGCCCGCGTCGCAGTAGTCACCATGCGCAATGATGCCAATGCGGATACCCGGCAGCTCGCGCATCAGACGCGTGACCGCCTGTTTGATTTTACGCCGTACCTGGGTGAGAACTGGATACATGCTGCCCGTCGTATCAAAGCTAATCACAACATCAATCGGATTGGTGGTAGTGGTGCTCTCCATGCCTGAACCCTTTCGTGCTTGATAATGGCGTTTTGTACTCTATGTACCCATTCTTTTTATCTCTGCTCGAAATGGAAAGAGAACCAGGCTACCTCTGATGCGATATCCTACGCTCCGCGCGCAATCTCCTCGCCCAACGCCCTTACCACTTCCTCATCCTGCTCCTCCAGCACGGTGCGCGGATCGAGCAAGAGGGTGTCGCGGGAGATGCGCGCGACGATGGGACGATGTCGTGTGCGCAGGCGGAGCGCCAGTTCTTCCAGCGGTATGGGGAGGTGCGTGGCATCCAGGGCCAGCAGTGTGGTAGGCAGTGTTTCGCCGGGCAGCGAGCCGCCGCCGATGGTGGACTCGCCGCGTTGCGTGTGCGCGTTGATGCCCTGGGCGCGTAGTTGCTCGGCCCAGGCGTTAGCGCGTTTCACAAGCTGAGCGGCTGGCATGCTGATCATACGCCAGATGGGGATGTATGTGGTGGCCTCGCCGCGCTGGTAGTGGCGCAACGTGGCCTCCAGTGCCGCCAGGGTCATTTTGTCGATGCGCAGTGCGCGCATGAGGGGATGCCTGGCGATGCGCGCGATACTCTCGGCTTTGCCCACGAGAATACCAGCCTGGGGACCACCCAGCAGCTTGTCACCGGAGAAGCAGACCACGTCCGCACCTGCCGCGATACTCTCCTGCGGTCGAGGTTCGTGGGCTAGCTGATACTGCTCGCTGGCCAGCAGGCAGCCGCTGCCTAGATCGTCCATAACCAGCAGATTGTGTTGCCGAGCCAGAGCTGTCAGTTCGTGAAGCGCGGTGGACTCGGTGAAGCCGGTGATCTGGAAATTGCTGGGATGGACTGAGAGCAGCAGGGAGGTGCGTTCGGTTAGCGCCGCTGCGTAGTCGGCCAGGCGTGTGCGGTTGGTTGTACCAACCTCCACGAGCTGGCAACCACTCTGACGCATCACATCTGGCACACGAAAGCCGCCGCCGATCTCCACCAGTTGCCCACGCGAGATCACCACCTCGCGTCCCGCTGCCAGCGTACTCAGGGCCAGCAGAACCGCCGCCGCGTTATTGTTAGCCACCACAGCCGCCTCAGCGCCGGTCAGTTCGCGCAACAGGGCGAGCACATGCGTGTGACGCGAGCCACGTTCCCCAACCTCCAGTTCATATTCCAGGTTCGAGTAGCCGCTCGCCACCTGGTGCACAGCCTCCAGCGCCTGCGCACTCAGGGGCGCCCGTCCAAGATTGGTATTGATAATCACGCCGGTCGCGTTGATCACAGCTTGAAGGCTGGGGCGTTGCTCCTGTTCCAGCAGGTGTAGAGCGCGCGCGAACAGCGCCTCAGTGGGTGGGCAGGATTGACCAGTACGAATCGCGGTGCGGGCCTCGTCCAGACTGGTGCGCAGGGTACGCAGGGTCAGGGGACGGGTATAGGCCGAGGTGAGTTGTTGGCCAGCGGGCGATTGGAGCAGCTCATCGAGCGAAGGGAGCAGACGAAATTGTGTTGCATCGATGTCCATGACACCCCCTTCCAGATTCCAGGTGGTTAGTGCAGTGCGTAGAACATCGTAATCGCGATGCTATTGGCGATCTTACCCATAATCGAGCGCAGGTCAGGCTCATTCAGCTTGCAGATCGCGTACTGGTCGGCCAGCAGACTACGCAGAACCGCGTACATCAGCTCTGTTTTCACCAGGCTATCGGTATCCAGCAGCGGATAGTCGCGTTTGAGCAGCAAATGATGATAGGGGCGCAGTTTGCCGCGATAGGAAGTCAGGGCCACCACATTTACCGCGCCCGCGTGCCGACAAAAGGGGTCGGACGATACTACGAGCGCGGGATGCCAGTCGAGGATACGTTTTTCTTCCATGCCTGCCGGGAGGGATGGATAGCCAAAGTTAACCCAGTAGAGCATACCGAATTGAATGGGTGTTTGATAGGTCAGCTCCTCCGTTGGAAGTTCAGGTGGATGAGGCATCGTCGTCTACAATCTTTTCTACTGATTATGGACGAACAGCAGCGGCCACTGAAGCATAGACAGGAGCGTCATTGGACTCACGCTGAGCCTGGAAACAGGCACAGGTCAACGCCCAGGCTCGTTCAACGAAGTTCAGCCGTTCTTCTACTTCTTCCTGGCTCTCCTCTTGCAAGGCAACTGCAATCATCTCCATCTCACGCTGGTACTGCTCAATCAGCAGGGAAGAACGGTGCAAGTCAGAATTCGTCGTCATAGAAAACCTCTCCGTGCCAAACAAAGTCCAATGCCGAACTACACATAGAGATCACATAATGTGTGAGGGTGTGTGTGTTTTGTTTGATCTTCCGAGATTATACCAGCAAATTCGCTCAGGTGCAATAGTTTGTGGTGAATATTCCCCCATCTGGTTGCCTCGCTGCCTTTTTTGCCTGACGGCGTAGCGCCACTTTCCCTCGATGGGTTTTGTTGGTGAAGCAAATCTTCTTAACCGTTGAGGCAGCGAGAAAGGGTCGGGGTCTTTCTCTAGCCAATGAAAGGCCGATCCCGGTGCTCTAGAAAATGTTGGATGCGTAGACGAATTGATGGGTGCATATTCAATTGTTCTATTTCTTCGGGTGAGAAAAAACCAACGTCAGTAGATTCATCACTTACCCGAAGATCGCCCCTAATAAGGCGACAAGCGAAACAGAGAGAGAATTGTTGACGCACCTCACCCGTCGAAAAGGCGACGATATGATGCGGGTTGGTGTAGACCTCAACAATGTACTCAAGCTCAACATCTAACCCTGTCTCCTCTTTTGCTTCTCGGATCGCTGTTTGACCGAGCGTTTCCCCAATCTCCATAGCACCTCCTGGCAGCGCCCACAACCCGGTATCACAGGAACCGGGCCAGGAAGCCCTGCGTCTTTAGACCAGGGAGGAATGGCCCGCTCCTTTCTGATACCTCTACCCATCAGTGTGGTGAATAGACCGACAAAAACGAAACCCAATGCCCTGAACTCGACCCTGTGAGGTGCGAATATCAAAGGAGCCATTGGCACGGATCAAGACGCGTCCCACGTAGGTTCCCGCTTTGGTGCCACGAGGAACCACGGCTCTGACCATATCGCCGGTTTGGAACCCTTTGACCTTTTTGGCCCCTTTGGGCTTGGAGATGGGGAAGCCCAGATCATTGACATTGCACATCTGGCGACAGCCATGCCCTTGAGCCGTGATGAGCAACGGCACCACTCCCTGGACCTGGAGCCTCTCAGGAGTGCTGGCCCCCACACACGCCGCATCCAGCCAATGGGTTTTCTCCAGCCCTCGCGTGACCCGGTTGAACTTGGTGCGCCCACCCGTTCCCACTTCTACTGGCACCCCGAATGCTTGTAATCGTTGATAGAGCGCCCACCGCGTTGAGTTCACAGCAGCGGCATCCCGCAAGGGAGCTTTCGCTTGTGCTTGACGCTATTCTTCAAGCAGAAAACTGCTCTTGAGTGGTTGACGTTTAAACACGCTACCAGCCCCGGTTGGGTGGTAAGCCATATTGAGGAAAGAAGGAGCGCTAGAGCAGCCCTGGTGCTATTCTGAGCCAGGGCCTTTTTCTATCTCATAAAGGTCATTAAGTGTTACCCCTAAATAAGAAGCCACTCGTAGAAGCGTCTCCATAGTTGGTGAGTAGCCTGGGGTGTTACGCACCAGCTTTCTTACTGTATTGATTGGTACATTCGCCCCACGCGATAACATCCCCATGCTTACACCCTTTTCCTCCATAACCTCTTTTACGCGAAGTCTAGCCATACATCCCTCCTCTTGCTGCGATTATAGTGGCCTGAGAGGGTTTTTAAGAGAGTCCAAATAAAGGCTCTCTTTTGGAAGATGTCTTGATTAGACCGAGTTAGTAATGGTACTCTCTTAAAGCAACCCCTATTAGTATGCAAGGGCCGACCCAATAGATAGAGATTTGAGTAGAGAGGAAAGAACCAATGGAGCAAAGGCGATGGAAAGCGAGCTGGTATGATCGCGACTTGAACTATCACGAGTATGTATTTGATGCCCCCGATAACAGGGCCATCGCGGGTATTGATTTCAGACTGAAGCTCATCGATCAAGGCAGGCCGATCCCTGAGCACTTTGAGCTAGAGGAAGGTCGGCAAATTAACCGCATAGTACCAAGCCTTGCAGATGTAGCACGAAGGGAGCAGAAGTGATGCTTTACGCGCTTACCTACCACACCGACGAGATACGCATGGGCCGCCCGGTATCCCACTGGTCCTTTTTCTACGCGCAGGATCAGCAGACAGCCAGGCATATCGCTGAGGAAAAGGCGAAGGAGGCGGGGGTATGCGACTATGAGATACGCGCCTTCCCTGATGGATTTATGCTCAACCAGGAGAAAATACCAGGAAGCTGATCCATCCTCAGCGAAAATTGGGGCTTGCATCCCCGCGCTACCTATGTTATTATCTGGGAGAACTAACTGAGGATACTTTCCCGTAGAAGTGCGGCGACGATTCTCTGGTTAGCGACGAGTAGCAGGTAAAGGATTCCTCGCCAACCCTGTGGGGGGCGCGGGAGTTTTTTCTGGGCAGTTTCCAGAGCGGTCAAATGGGACTGACTGTAAATCAGTTGTCTTCGACTTCGGGGGTTCGAATCCCTCACTGCCCACCTGAAATCTGCCCGTGTGGCTCAGCGGTAGAGCACAGTCTTGGTAAGACTGGGGTCATGGGTTCGATTCCCATCACGGGCTCCTGTTTTTTCTCCCTGCCGGGTCCGGCTGTATACTGACTCTGTGGGGAGAATGCTGCAATATCTCCTTCTTTTCGTCCCACTGCCCAGAACTGCGAGCCGTAGGACGGCTCGAAGCTCGTTGCAGTACCATACGCTACAAGTCGCGACCGTTTCCTGATGCTTTTCTCTCACCAGCAGCTTTGCACGCGCGAGAGAGAAAGCTCAACAGGAGATGGCTGCTGCATGTTTATCGATCTTTATGCGGTACATTCCAGGTAGCATTCTTAATGCATTAAGAAGAAGGAGCCATTGAGCACATGGCAAAGAAGAAGTTTGAGCGAACGAAGCCCCACGTGAATGTGGGCACGATTGGTCACATTGACCACGGCAAAACGACGCTGA